>JAJXZA010000379.1 GCA_021780285.1 Planctomycetota bacterium | reverse complement strand
AGCCTCTAACGACTTAATAACATTGGCATCCATACCATCGGATTCCTTGAAAACACGTCCTTACATGTCTTCTTCGGCACGCAGATGAAATTTTCTTGAGCTAATATCGCGCTGTAGTACTAGCCGGCGCTCGGGCGCTGCGTTTGCGTGCCGGTGGGACTGAAGCGGTAAAAATACAGCACGCGGTTTGGCGCATCGGGTGCGGCTGCGGTTGGCCCGGCCGGCTCCTGCGAAGTCAGCAGCCGATAAAGCCGAACGGCATAGTCGGTGTCTTCGCCGCGATTAATTTCTGCAAAGCGCACCTGCCGGGCAAGTTCCAATTTTACCGGACACAGGTGGTTGGGCGTGCGGTAAAAGTTGTTTCCAACCTGATAATACCGCTTATGTTTAAGTGAATAATCAAACGGCCCCACATCGCGGCCATCCAAGCTCAGGCGCCCGGCAAACACCACGCAATCAACGCCGGGGCGGCGCTTGATGGCCGCTAGTGTAGTGTCCCAGAGGAAGATTTACGATATGCACTTCACAGTTTTTTCAAATATTCTGGCCCAAGCGGGCTATCGACGCCGTGTGCTCCGCGAACCATGACGGCCAGCAACTGTAAACGTCCGTTAGGGACAGTACACTAGGATGTCGGCGACGTAGCTTGAGGCGATCCAGTCGTCGTCATCAATAAATGCAATATAGCAGCCGCGGGCCATCGTCAGCAGCGCGTTGCGTTTGGCTCCCACGCTCATCTGCTTCTGGTCGAGCAAAATATGCAGTTCCACCTCGTGCGGAGCCGCCAGGGCGAATATCTGCCGATGAAGCTCAGCGGCAAGTGTGTCGAGCAGCGCCCGGCGAATATCCAGGGCGCAAATGAGCACGCTTAGCAGGGGCCGCGGTTCATAAAAGTCAGCCGCCAGCCTGCGCTGGTACAACTGCTGATCGTGCAGCCAGCTTTGCTCATTGCGTCTGAAGAGTTCATCAGGCATAAGGCCGACGTGGCGATGCTCAAAAAGAATGCGGCTGTCGTAGACATATTTATGCCGCAGCCGCACGAGTTTGGTAAACTCGTCATCACAAAAAAACGACCGGTACTCATGATGATAAAAAGCCCCAAGCCGCCGGTAGAGGTTAATACCGACGATAGACATCGTCATAAGCCGCGAGCCGCCGAGGTAGCCATCATTAAAATGCAAAGCGCCGTCCATGGCCGGAAAGCACTGAAGCATTTTTGCGGCTATAACATCGTCCCAGCCGCCGAGCATCGGGTGCATGTCGTCGCTGGCAAGAATAAGCGTCTGGGCGTCGAAGCCGCTTTCGTTTAAATATTCGCTCGTGTCGCTGTTGCAGGCGGCCACCTTGCTGCGGCCGCCCGGGCCGATGCGAACCAGTGCGTTAAGTTCGGTAAGCTGCCGCTGCATGGCAGGGGCGGTCATCAGCGCGTCATCCTGATCAATCGAAATCAGATACCGCACCTGATGCCGCCCCGATTCGAGCCTGCGCCATTGCCGCAGGTTGGCGATAAACCGTTCCGGCCGGCCCCGCGTGGGCCATTTCACCAGAATATTCATGAAAAAGTCTCCGCGTGCGCCGCCGCCGGTTGGGTTAAAGCTTGCCGGTGAGCTTTTTAACTTCCGTCAGCACGTCACCCAGCAGTTTGCGTGTTTCGGCCTGTGCCGCAGCGCCATCTTCACGTGCCGCTGTACCGAAGCTCTTGTGCTCGGCCAAAGCCTGCACGGCCAATACCGCAGCTACACCGCTGGCCAATCCTAAAAGCAATCCAACAATAAACATGAGGTCACTCCTGTAAAAAACCGGCTAAGCATGCTTTGCCTGTGCCGCGCGGCCCAGGCCTGCCAGCCATTCAAATGGATTCAGCCCGACTCCCAAAAAGCTCGACGCCAGAAAGTCCACAATCAGCAGCACAACGCCGATGCCCACAATCCACTCCAGCAGGCGATGTGCTTTACCGCCCAGCCAGGCGTTTTCGTAGCGGTTGCGGGCCGCGGCCACCTGCGATTGGGCGACCGCCAGCGCTCCGGTAAGCTGTTGCTGGCGTTGCACGAGGCTCACGGCGGCGGCATCAGACCGTTTGGCCTGAACTTCAAGCAGCGCCACCTGCGCCGCCGCCGAAGCGAGTGTTTGCTTCTGGTGCGTAAGCACATGTGTTACCGCCGGCTTGATCGTGCGAATATCGGCTGCGGTAAGCTTTCCGATGGCCGCTTGCGCCCGGTCGTTGTCATGAGCGGCCAGGCTGATGTCGGGCACCAGCCGCTGCACTTCGGGTGAAAGCGGAACCAGTGGAATCACCAGGGGTGGGGGGCTGCCGCAGCCCGAAAGGCTGGCCGTGGCCAGCGCTGTAAGCAAATAGCCAATGAATCTTTTTGTCATCATGTCATGCTCCTGTTGCCGATGGCGCCGCAAGGCTGCGGGTGCGCTCAAGCAGCACGGCAATGCCCCGCTCCATGCGCTCCATTTTGAGAGCCGCGTCTCGATTGGCGTCTTCAACGCGCTGCAGTCGTTTGCCGTGGTCGTGCTGCGTCACCTGCAGGCTTACGACAAAGCCGATCACCGTCACGAGGCTGCCGGCCAGAGCCAACACAAAACCGCCCACCACCGCCCATTGCGCTGCGCCATCAAGCATGTTGAAAACCCTCTTACTGCCGCAAACAAGCCGGGCGGGCACGCTGCGCCCGCCCAGCCCTGACGAGGTCGCCGCCCGGCTCAACTTATTCCGCCGCGCGCTGCAAGCGTGATGAACCCGCTGCGGCTCAGCGCGCTGTTGGGTACGTTCAGCGGAGCCTGGCGGGCTGTCTTGCCGTCAATGCGGTAAATAATGCGATAGGCGACTTCAGCACTTTCAAAGTACAGGTGCATGGACATGGCGGTCTCGACGCCGGCGCCCATTTTTGTGCTCACAAAGTACTGGTTGAGGTCCGCCAAAATCACATCGCCCTGGCTGCCCAGCGGCGGGCAGTGGTAGCTGTACACCACCGGTATGCCGAAAAGGCGGGCCTGCGGCGACTGCTCGATGGTGCCGGCGGCATAGTACAAATTGCGCCCCGCGGCATCTTTGAGCTGCTCAAACTGAGCCTCGGCATCGGGGTTGGCTATCCAGACAACGCCGGAATAGTCGCCGGGCCGCGGCGTCCAAAGCCGCGCTTTCATGTTCACCAGGTTGCTGTAGCTGATGGTCAGCGGCGTCTGGCCGACATCGGCGGCCGCCGCAACCAACGCGCCCGAATTGAGAATGCCCAGCGGCTGGCCGCTGCCCGAACCGGCGATAAGCGTCTGGTTCAGGTCCCATGCCAGTGCGATGCCGCCCTCATCAAGAATAAAGTTTGACAGCGCCACATTGTTGTCGGCCAGCAACTCGTCTGTGACCGGCAGCAACGTGCCCCAGCGGTTGAGCGTCATCTGTACGCGGTTGTATACCGGCTTTTGCGCGGCAATGGTTACGCCGTCGGCATTGAGCCAGGTGCCCAGCGAGCCGCCGGTGGCCGCCGTCTGGCCGAGTTCGCTGATGTTGCGCACCGGAATAAACAGCGAATTGCCCAGATTGATCGGATACTTCCGGGCCTTGTCGAACATGACCGATTCAGCGAGTACATCGCGATACAACTGATTGGCATATTCAGTTGGAACCAGCGCTCCGCCGTCGGCGAGCGTGCTTTCGTTCATGCCGTCGGCCTTGGCGACCATTCGCTTGAGCCGTTCATCGCGGATGCCCTCAATGGTGCTGCGGCGCACCACCTGGGCAAATTCGCCCAGCGTCTTAAAGCCGCCGGTGGGGTCGAGGTCTTCGCGGTCGGGGCCGATGACAATGCTGGGCCGCACGCTCTTGATGCCTTTGCTTACCTGTTCAATCACGCGGGTGGTAATTTTTTGACAGGCCGCTTCAAGTTGCTGATCAAGACTTTTTTGAATGGCATCCACCGCATCCTGCAGATCTTTCGGGTCGGCGGCGACTGCTTCACCAACGCCGGCATCCACAACAGCCTTTGCCTGATCGTCGGGCAGGTCGCTTACCGCGCCAGCTTTGTTGCCAAGGTAATCTTTTGAAAATTTTATTTTCATGGGGTGTTCTCCGTGTGCGTTATAAAGACAAGACTTCGCGATCAGAGCCTGCCGCCGCGGTCCATTCCGGCAAACTTTTGCCGGTTCAATGGCCAACGGTCAGCCCGCGCTGCCGCACACGCGATACTTGTAGCCTGTATTGGCCCCGAAAATGGCGGAGTAAGTCCTATCACTACAGCGCGATATTAGCTCAAGAAAATTTCATCTGCGTGCCGAAGAAGACATGTAAGGACGTGTTTTCAAGGAATCTGGCGGTATGGATG
>JAJXZA010000325.1 GCA_021780285.1 Planctomycetota bacterium | reverse complement strand
GCCGGCCCATTGCCTCATGGTGGCCATGACGCTCAGAGGCTCATTGCCATACTGACCTGATTTAACCTGCGAACTGAACGTACGCGGTTGCACCAGAATTCTAAATTGCGTCCGCACATCAGGTGAGAGGCCCACCGCCAGGCTAAAGCCGAAATGAACCGCCTTGGCGTCGGGAATGTCCATGAGGCTGCCTAGAGCGCCATCGGTGAGGAGAGCTTCAGCGATAATTTCATGATGATTCAGCTTGCAGCGGAAATCAAACCCCCAAAGCACCTCCAGATATTCCATATCCACAGGTGAAATGGACAGATAGTAAGGAGCGGTTTCAAGGACACTGGCGCCAAAGCCGTGACCCTCGTCCGGCGTGACGGGGCTTACCCAGCCGCAGCTTAAGGCGTTGGCGCCGACGGTGATCCAGCGATAACTGCCGGCGTCGGGGTCTTCCTTCATGGTGCAGTCCCCCTCCCGGGCATCCTGATTAAACATGAGCATGTCCGGAACGAGTTTCTGCATGCGTTCATAAAAAGAAACCATCGTGCTGCGATCATGCGGGGATCGCATGTGGCTGCCAACACGGGCGTTGGTATAAAAAACGTCGCAAAGCGAATTATAGTTTTCAGGATTATCGGGGTACATGGCTTTGTTTCCTTAACTTGCCCCTACGAGGACGACTGGTTCGGCGGCGTGAGGCGCGGGTCGCTTCCGCAGGTGCTTCACATGTATATTGTGTTGATTCAGGGCGCTCTTGTCGAGCGCTGCCGAAAATGGTGCCGTTGGCCATCAAAATGTACCTGGTGCCGCATGCTGGAGGACGAGCGGCCAATAATACGGTGTTCAAACGATGAAATCTGGGCGGTTGCCATGCGCCAAGGTGTTGGAAGGCAAAATTTATTGAACCTTCATCTTGACATAGCGCGTGCGACTGCTAATATCTTCCAGACGGGGATCATAAAGATGCGTCTGGGCGAACAGGAACCGGCCAAGAACTGGCAAGGCACGTTCGCCAAGACCAAGTGGGGAGTGCCTTGGCTGTAATGGCCTCCCGATAACTTTATGAGCCGGCTTGGCTCAAGGGCACGATGGCCTTGGGTGAAATACGTGTGTTATACCGACACCGGTTGTTGGCAACTTATGTCGGGGCCTTGGAAAGGCTGGGGGGCTAGGCAGGCGCCTTCGTGGCGCTGTCCGACCTTCAATGCTTGTGCTGGTATCGCGGTGCAGGCATTCGCGCGGGTTCTTTAAGGCTCCGGTTAATTGGCCGTTGACACAAGCACGAGTTTCGCCGCCACCGTGTGGGTTCCCACTTATGCCCATACGCAAGCTGCCGCGCCCCACTCGGCAGCCCTGTGGCGGCTTTTTTATGCGCTAAGAAGGCGCCGGCTTGAATTAACGACGTATTCTTGCCAGGCGTCATGATCGAAATAAGCCTGCAAAGGCTTTTTGTTGACGACAAAATAGGACATCTGCATTGTCGCTACGGCCCGGATTAGTTACCGAACCCATTCTGTTGCAAGTACCCGATGCGGCTGGCATGCTGCATTGGGCTGAAGTCTTTGGCAATGGCAATCCGGTGGAGCTTGAAATTGGTTCAGGCAAGGGAACCTTTTTACTGCGAAGCGCCCAAACTTGGCGCGATCGTAACTTTATTGGCATAGAATGGGCCAAAGCTTATGCCGAGTTTGCCGCCGACCGACTTCGTCGCCATAACTGTCTTAACGCCCGCATGGTTCATGCCGAGGCACTATGGTGGCTGCGGTGCCATGTACCCGACAACTCACTCGACGTGCTGCACGTGTACTTTCCGGATCCGTGGCCGAAGTCGCGGCATCACAAGCGGCGGCTCATTCAGCCGTTTTTTCTGCAGCATGCGCACCGGATGCTGCGACCGGGCGGCCAAATCAAAATCGTCACCGACCATGCCGGATACTTTCAGCATATTGAGGATGTCTTTCAGGCGCAGACGCTGCTGACTTTGACTCTGTTTGTTTCGCCGTTGGTTGGCGCAGAGCCGATGGAGGATGTCGGCGCAGAGCAGCCACTGCTGGTGGGGAGCAATTTTGAGCGAAAATATATTCGCGAAAACCGGCCGTTTTATTCGATTGCGGCTCAAAAGCCGATGTAGCGGCTCGCTAAATCACCAGTTGACGCTCGGCGGCTTACCGATGAGATCATTCACGCGTGTCTCAATGATGATGATACGTTCCTTTTCGCGCAGCGCAAACTGATCCTTCAGGGCTTGAAGCCTCTTCGTGAGTTGATCGAGTTCAAGCTTGCGAATCTTTTGGCGGAGATCAAACTGTTGACTGACCACCTGCTTTAATTCCTGCCGCAGGTTTTCGGTCTGCTCGGTGGGCAGATTGGGCTGGCGCAGTTCGCCAGCAATGGTGAATGAGCGATGGGTGAGTTTGATATCGGCAATGGTAAGGGCAAAAAGCTGCGGATCCTGCTTGTGCAAACGTTCCAGCCGGCGAAAATTGGGGGCGGCGTCTGAAATCAGCTTTACAAACTTCTTGGGCGCTGAGCGCCGCAGCACCACGGCTTTGGCATACACCTCCGGTTCGGTGGTCTGCAGAAAGTTCATGATCTTTGCGATCTGATGTTCTGAAACAGCGGGCGTTGGCGGAGGGGTGGGGGGAGGTTTCGGGGAAACCCCCAAGGCCCCAGCACCGGAAAAAACAGCCGGCAGCAACGTCAAAGCAAAGATTGCGCAAAGCATCCAAATCTGATGGCTAGAGCTTGACCTTTTGTTGGGGCGAATGTGCATGAGAAACATTCAAGAATACTCCAGTGGTGTCGCGGCTATTTTGCCGCCAATCGTTTACTCAACCTATGTCAGGCTCCTGGTATCAACGCGCAAGGGATGCTCGTCGCTGGCTGCCCTTGCGTTGCACCCCTTGCAGGAGGGTGCAACGCAAGGGGCTAATCCTGTGAGTCGCCGGCGGAAGCGGTGTCCATGGGCGCCTGAGCTGGCGGCGCGGGGCTGGCAACCTGGTCCAAGGCATCGAGCAGTTGCATCATGTGCATATTGCCAATGCTCCGAGTTGTGGCAACGCCATTGGATTTTTCAAGTGAAGAGATTGCCGTGGCCATCTGGTCGTAGCTCGACCCCGATTGGTCGGGCAGGTTTGCCTTGGCGACGTCTTCAATGGAATGTTCGGCGTCGAGAATGCGCTGCCGCCGCTCCTGGATATGCAGGTTTACCATGTAAATGCTTGCGCCGATAAGGATGCATGCCGCCATGCCGGAGCCTGCCGAGAGCAAGCCGTAGCCCACGCGCACCCAACGTCGGCGAGCGGCTGCCGCCCGCTGCTTTCGCAGGGCTTGGTGAATGCCGGTTTTAATGCTTTGAGCGATTTTTTCACGGGTAAACTGATCGCATTGGTCTTCAAATTTGGGCAGCGCCTTGAGCATGGCGAATCGGTTACGAACCAGCTCAAACTCAAGCAGTGCGGCCGGGTAGGTCTCGATATGTTCCTGCAGTTTGGCTCGTGCGGAAGTTCCAAGTTCACCGGAAGCTTCCAGTAGACACGTTTGCGATAAGTTAAGGCGTTTCATTTGTCACCTCCATGAGTGATCGCATCTTTCCAAGCGCCCGATGAGCCCGTGCAAGCACCGTGCCAATAGGGCAGTTGAGCGTTTTGGCGATCTCCTTAAACGGCATGTCGGCGTAGTGCCGCAGCATTAGCACCTGCCGATCAAGTTCAGGTAGTCGAGCGAGCGCACTTTGCAATCGCTGCACCTCTTCGTCATGCTGCACGGGTTGGCTTGGGCAGAGGTGCTTCCCCGGCATTTCATCTGCCAAGTCTGTCCCGTTTTCGCCATCGTGAATAACTGTTGAGCGTGTCGGATGGCGTGCGACACGCCGGCCATGGTCGCGCACCAAGTTTACGAGGATGCGAAAAAGCCACGCCTCGAACTTACCTTGGTCGCTATACCCATCCAGCCGTTGAACGATTCGCAAAAACGTTTCTTGCACCAGGTCACGGGCTAACTCATTGTTATTGGTTGCCCGTACCGCATAGCCGTAGAGCCGCTGCCAGTACGCCTCCACCAAGGCGTCCCACGCAGTTGCATCTCCTGCTTGGCATTTCACCAGCAGGGCGGCAATTACTTGCGAATCCATGCGTGCCAATCCTTATATTCCAACGCGAGCCGGAGTAGTTTATTGCAGGCCCGCATTCTGCCTAGCCCAAGCCACGGTTCGGGTTGTCGGAGTGCCTAAACTGCCGGTATATGGGCGTTCGGGCGATAACTTAAAAGGCCGAGCTTCCTCTTTTTGCACTTCGTTGGCATATTTATCGGCAGTTCGCCCACAGTTTGGCGACCCCTACACCACC
>JAJXZA010000255.1:14093-17542 GCA_021780285.1 Planctomycetota bacterium | reverse complement strand
GCAAACCACCGCATGGCTGTATTTAACAAACATGGTCTTGCGAACAAAAAAGTAGTGGTGGTTGACGTTTACCGTGAGGTAAGGGTTGGTGTGCTGCTCCATCGGTAAGCTGATGTTAAGCCCGACGGAAACGCCGCCGGCCATCCGGGCGCCTTTATTGGCAGCTTCCATAATGCCCGGCCCCCCACCCGTAATCACGGCAAAGCCGGCCTTGGCCAACAGCCGCCCCAGGTCTTGCGCAGCGTTGTACCACCCGGTATCAGGCTTGGTGCGTGCGGAGCCAAACACTGCAACAGCCGGGCCAAGCCGGGCCATCGCTTCAAACCCTTCAACAAACTCGGCCATGATCCGAAAAATCCGCCACATGTCGCGCGTTGTTGGGTCAATGCCGCCCGATGCCTCACGTTCGTAGAGCATGCGTTACTCCATCAATTTCGGCCAAGGCCGATAAGTTTGTTATCGGCCTAAGACTGCCGGCGTTGTAACAAAGTCCCGCAAAATTGCGGCGCATCAGCTGGCTTTTCACCCATTTGTTTGGTTACGTATACTGCCAAGCGGCCATCATTGGCGTATTTGCCGCAGTGCTGGCGGGTGCACCAACAGCGCTGGCGCTGGCCGGTGCGTAACGCAGATTAACCGCGCGGTACGTGGTTGGGCAACGATCCACCTTGCTCCAAATCTGGGCCGGACGGGGTTAAGAGAATATTAATTTTTTATTTGCATAAAAAAATACATATTATAAGACTCATTTATTATTACACTTAAATAAATTATATACAAATTATTTTTATATCATTTGTGCAACTATTTTATTTTGTAGACGTTCTACATTTCAGGTCGGCTCTTATGGAGCCTTGGTCTTGGCGCAGCAATGGGCTGGGCCGCCACCGATCGTAACCGCCGACCGGCCTTTTCAGGAGTGTGTGTCATGTTCACGAAACTCTCTTCGCTCATCACCCGAAAGTCGTGGGTACTCAAGGCATTGCCTGTGGCGGCTGTGGCGGCCACCGCTTTGGCACTCACCGCACCAGCCAAGGCCGACGGATTCCGCATCGGCTTTGGATTTAACTTCGCACCCCCGGTGTACTATGCTCCGGCTTATTGCCCGCCCGCACCGGTTTATGTGCCGCCACCGGTCTACGCGCCTGCTTACCCGCCGGTTTACAGCCAACCCGTTTACGTCGCCCCCTATCGCCCATGGGGCTATTGGCATCGCCGCGAGGAATGGCGCGAGCACCACTTTTACGGCGACCGTGACGGTTGGCATCGCGGCTGGGACCGTCGCTAAAAACCCGTTGAACTTACTGTGAGCCTTCGCGAGGGTGACGCGGGGAGTTGGAGCTGTGTATGCCCCAGCCCGCGTCACCTCATTTTTTTGTTGCCGTTCACGAAGGCGGGAGCCAAGCAGGCTCGAAGCGTGCTCCATAAGGAACGCCCCTGCTGCGGATACGCCCGAGCCGCGTGCAAATCCAGCCAATCGGCTTTACATTTTTTCGACTGTTATCATCCCAACAGCGCGGTGTAAAGTGCGAGGCGGCACGCTGTTGAGTTAGTGCGGGAAGCGGCCAAGGCGAAAAGGGTGTGCCAATAAATCGGGCTTAAGGGCACACACGGCCGCGATTCAGATATGGATCGCCACGGGCTGCAGGCCAATCACCACCGGCAAACCGACGGCTAAATAAGGCCGCATCACGGGTGCGGGCTGCAATAACCGGAGCCTCAGCGCCGCTCGAACCATTGGCAGACAGGCCTATTAGCCAGGCAGACATGGCGAAGGGGCACCCTTTGCCTGATTACTCGGCTGCGGGAGCACTTGCCTGCCCGGCGGCATCGTCGGCGGTAGCGGCAGCGGCGGTTTCGTCCGCTGTGCCCTGAGCTGAAGCTGATTTGTCTCGCACCACCCAGACCTTAATTTGCGTAGCAAGGTCGCCGGCCACCTGCACCTTTACCATAAACGTGTCAATGCGGCGAAGCGGTTCATCGAGGCGCACATCATCAGGTTCAACGGCATGGCCAAGCTTCTGGAGTTCGTCGGCAATATCGCGCCGGCTTACCGAGCCAAACAGGTGGCCTTCTTCATTGCTGGCGCGCTCGATGGCGATTTCAACACCGGTAATGGCGGCAACAAGTTTTTCTTTCTGTTCGCGCAGCAACTTCTGCTGCCGTTCATATTCGAGTTTGGCGGCTTCGAGCCGCTTAATGTTGCCTTCGGTAGGCTCAATGGCGAGCTTTTTGGGCAGCAGGTAGTTGCGGGCAAAGCCTTCGCTCACGCTGATTACTTCACCGACAATGCCGGTCTTTTCAATGGTTTGCGTCAGAAGAACCTTCATCATGATGTTATCCTCTTGTTACTTATTCCGCGGCCCGCAAGCCGATCAACTCACCTCATCCAGGCTTTGCCGAAACACTCGATCGCCCGGTAGGCATCACAAACTTTTCAAAACGGGATGTCGCTTTCGTTAATGGGCGGTGGGCCGTCATCCGCGGGCGGAGCGTCGTTGCCTGCCGCGGGCCTCCCAATGGGTCGAGCCGCAGGGCGATAAGCCTGACCGCCGCCCTCACCGCCGGCTTCGCCGCCGTCGGCTGCACCGGAGCCGCCGGGCCGCGAGTCCACAAACTGAAACTGGTCAACCACCACGCGCAAACGCGAGCGTTTCTTGCCTTCTTTATCTTCCCACGTGTCGTACTTGAGACGGCCTTCAATAAAAATCGGCCGCCCCTTTTTAAGGTATTTGCCTATAGTTTCGGCGGTTTTGCCGAAGGCTGAACAATCTACAAACGTAACTTCTTCTCTCTTCTGGCCGTCTTGCGCGGTCCAGTTGCGGTTGATCGCCAGGCCGATTTCGCATACCGCCGTCTGGCTTGGCAGATAGCTGACCTGCGGATCGCGGGTAAGGTTGCCCATCAGAAAGACTTTATTTACGTTTGGCATATCCAACTCCTGCGGCCGCCGCGGCTCGGTTGGCCGGGCAAACCATTTATACGGTTACACCGCTTCCGAGGCTGCCGCGGCGGGTTCTGCGGCAGGTTCGCGCGATGAACGATCTGCAGCCGCCGCACGACGCATAGCGCGCGGATCATGCTCATCAAGAATGGGCTGCTGGGGCATCATGGCTTCGACATCTTTGAGCGCCAGGTGGTCAGCTTTGGTAATCAGGACGCGCAGAATATTTTCTGAAAGCTGCACGTCGCGCTCTATGCCCGCAACTTTGGGGCCTTCGCACTGGAAAAAAGCGAGTACATACGCCCCGCGTTTGCTGCCGCTGATTGGATAGGCCAAGCGTTTCTCATCCCACTTACGAAGATGCAGCACCTCTGCGCCAGCGCGACTTAAAATGTGCTCAATTTCGCCCTTGGCGGCGTCCCAGCTTCCGCTGGCATAACCCGCGTTAAGCAAAAACATCGCTTCATACTTGCCAATGTGAACAGCCATGAAAACTCCAAACTAC
>JAJXZA010000255.1:0-14083 GCA_021780285.1 Planctomycetota bacterium | reverse complement strand
GCAACGCAAACGCGTCACCATGGGATTCACCACCCGCGCATCAACCATCTATTTTTCGGGGCGGCTCTTTTGCCCCGCCCCGCGAACTGCCGCCCTTTGGCGGCTGCTTTGGGCCGGAATCCAGCGGTTCTCCGGAAAGCCCGTTGTAGCGGGCCATCGCGGCCGACACTCCGGCGCAAGCCCAATATTCTACAGCCTCTGCCGCCCGAATTAAAGCCTCGTTGACGAGGAGCTTTTGTTCGGGGGTAAAACGCCCTAAAACATAGGCCGCCAGGGGTTGCGGCCCCGGCTGGTCAACCCCGATGCGCAAACGCGCAAAGTCCCGCCCGGTCAGGCCTTCGGCCGCAGCCAGCGCGGCCAGAGCCTGTTCTATATCCGCCAGGCCGTTGTGCCCGCCTGCCGAGCCGCCCGGCCGCAGCCTGATGACTCCGCAGGGCAATGCCACATCGTCCACCACCACCAGCAGGTCGCTGAACTTTATGCGAAAAAACCGCATGGCATCGGCAACACTGCGACCGCTGAGGTTCATAAACGTCAGCGGCTTAAGGAGCAGAGCGCTCTCGCCGCCGAGCAACACCTTCGCGGCCAAGCCCTGATGCGCACCTTGCCAGCGCACCTCACCGCCACGACCGGCACGAGCCAGCACCAGATCGATCGCCATAAAGCCCGCGTTGTGCCGGGTGTTTTCGTATTCGGCACCCGGATTGCCCAAACCCGCAATTATTTTCATGCGGCATTTCCCGATAGTTGCCCGGCGAGGTCGGCTTGTCGCCCAAGCCAAAAGCCCGTAGCCAACTCCAGGTTGGCCAAAGCCGGCGGAGCCAGTGTGCACCAACCAACTCCGGCACACGGGCCTGCCGCCGGAGTTTGTGGTTGGCAGGAACGCTTACTTCTTGGCGGCTCCAGCCGCAGGGGCAGCCTTGCCACCGGCGGGCTTGCCGACAGCCGCTTCGCCTTCGCCTTCTTCGGCGGGCTTCTTGCCAATAACTTCCGGCTCGGCGGGGCCAGGGGCAACTTCCGTCGCGACCTGTTCTTTGACGGTTCGCACCTGCACCACAATCTGCTCAGGATGGTTGACAATGCGAGCGCCTTCCGGCACGGCAATGTCTTTTACATGCAAAATCTGATGGAGTTCAAGGTGGTCTACGTTGACGCGGATTGAATCTGGAATTTGCAGAGGAAGAACTTCCATTTCAACTTCCGAAATCTGCCGCTCGAGGATACCGCCTTCCTTGGTGCCCTTGGCCGTTCCGCGGATCTCCAGAGGGACCTTCACCCGCACCTTGTGGGTCGGGTCAATGCGCAGCAAGTCCACATGTTCAATGACGCTTTGGAGATGGTTGTACTGTACATCCTGAATTAGCACGTGTTCGACAGCGCCCTGGACTTCAACATCCAGCAGGTGGGCACCGCTGTGAATGGCCTTTTCAGCCGCGGGGGCATCAAGCGTGATCGCCACGTTCTGTTTGTTCAACCCGTAAATAACCGCCGGCACGCCGCCCGCGGCACGCAACTCCTGCGACTTGCGGCTGCCCCGCTGTTCGCGAATTGTTCCAACCAACATTTCCCGTTTCTTCTGTGTTGTAGCCATGATGACTAACTCCTGGTGATGCCTCAAAACCCCGGTGCGAGCTTCGTCCGGTTGTCGGGCGGTTCTTTTGGTTTTTATTAAGCGCGGGCAACCCAGCCCGGCAGGCCCAAACCAATTCGGCCGTAAAAATTCTGCGGCTTAACGTTTGCCTCCATTGCCGCCCTTGTCAAACAATATGGATATGGATTGATTTGTATGGATGCGTTTAACCGCCTCGCCGAACAAATCTGCCACCGACAGCACCGTGAGCCGATCGCGCAGCGCCTCAACCTGCGGCACCAGCGGCACCGTATCGGTAATAACAATGCGTTTGATCGGGCTTTTGACCAGCCGCTCCACGGCCGGGCCGGCAAACACGCCATGCGTGGCGGCGACGTGCACTTCCCGAGCGCCATGATCCATCAAAATTCGGCTCGCTTCCGCCACCGTGCCGCCCGTGGTTATCATATCGTCAAACATCAGCACGGTTTTATTTTCAATATCGCCGACAATACTGGTCATCGCCACCTGGGTGCCAGACTGCCTTCGCTTGTCTATAAAGGCCAAATCGCCGCTCAGCGTTTCGGCATAGTAACTTGCCGCTTTTAAATTACCCGGGTCCGGCGAAACAATCGCTATTTTGCCCAGCTTTGGCAGTTCCGCCCGGTAATATTCTGTAAACACCGGCGAAGCGAGCAGATGATCCACCGGCAGGTCAAAAAAGCCCTGCACCTGCGCGGCGTGCAGGTCCATCGCTATGACCCGGTCCGCCCCGGCGGCGGTTATGATGTTGGCCACCATCTTGGCGGTAATGGGCGTTCGCCCCTCGCTTTTGCGGTCCTGCCGGGCATAGCCAAAGTAGGGTATCACCGCGGTGATGCGCTTGGCCGACGCCCGCATGAGGCAGTCAATCCAAATCAGCAATTCGAGCAAGTTGTCGTTCACCGGGTTGCAGGTGCTTTGAATGACAAAGCAATCGCGACCGCGAACGTCTTCATCGAGCTTTACGATCAACTCGCCATCCGGAAACAGCTCCGTGCGAGCCTGGCCCACCGGTATGCCGATATGCTGGCATACCTTGGCGGCCAATTCGGGATTGGCCCGGCCCGAAAATACTTTTATCGCGTGGCACAGGTCTTCCATAAGCCGAACCATCACCCTTCTGCTAGCCGCCAAAGCCTCATTGCCCGCGGATTAAAACAATGCGCCATCCGCTGCCTTGCCCGCTGCGGTCATCAGCAAGGTCGGATGGCTCAACCAACATTCAATGTGGTCGCTGTGGTCGCTCAAAACTTTCCGTCATGGGCCGGGGCAGCCATCTCAGCGGCCCCATTGGTTGCACGCACTATCAGGCCCTTACGCTGTGGTTTGCGTCAAACACACAGCCCCGCGGCACAACCGTACCCGCCGGCACGTGCGAACCCGGCGGTATCACCGCCCCGCAACCGACAAACGTAAACGGTTCGAACACGGTATCTTGCCCGATTTTCGCGCCAAATTCAATCCACGTCTGCTGCGGATTGACCACGGTTACCCCGCTGCCCATCACCTCGGCAACAATTCGCTGCTGCATAACGCCGCATACCCGGGCCAATTCCTGCCGGGTGTTGATGCTTAGAACATCTTCTTCCGGCACGGCTGATACCGCCTGAACCACCCGCCCCATCAGCCGCAATATCGAAACCGCATCGGTTAAATAATATTCGCCTTTACGATTGTTTGGCGTTACCTTGCCCAGTGCTTCAAATAAATCAGTGGTATTAAACAGGTAGTAGGACGGGTTTACCTCGCGAATGGCTCGTTGGTCGGGCGTGGCATCTTTCTCCTCGACAATGGCCAAAAACTCGCCGCCGCTTCCGCGCACGATGCGCCCATAACCAGAAGGGTTTGTGAGTTCGCTGGTGGCTAAAGTCGCCCCGGCCCCCGCCTGATGATGCCTTGCGATAAGTTCCTGCAGCGTCTGTGCGCGAATCAAAGGGCCATCGCCCGCGAGCACCAGCGTATCGCCGGAAAGCGGCGACAGCGCCACCCGGCACACCTGCACGGCGTGGCCGGTACCCTTTTGTTCTTCCTGGTGCACCCACTGAATGTCTTTTTGATCGGCAAACTCCGTCATCACCCGCTGGCGGTCATGCCCCACCACCACGCAAATGCGCGTAGCGCCGACCGCACGCACCGCATCAAGCACATACGCGAGCATCGGACGGCCGCACACTTCATGCAGAACCTTCACCCGCTGGCTGTTCATCCGGGTGGATTTACCGGCCGCAAGAATAACCGCGTTTAAATTCATCGCTATAACTTTCCAGGCAACAAGAAGACGCACGAAGCCGAAATGCCCGGCCCTGCATGACTTTGCTCACTACTGCCGCGTTAACTGGGGGATCTGGATTCGAACCAGAACAAGCAGAACCAAAATCTGCTGTGCTACCGTTACACCATCCCCCAAAGGATTGCGCACTTGCCGAGAATGCGGGCCTGCCCGTCACCACCCTGCAAAACAGCGGCCCCTCGGCCAAGCCTTGTAATGTATCGCAACCTGCCCGGCAGGGTCAAATGGCCGCTGAGAGTATTAGAAAGCGGCCGGGCGCTCCGCAACACCTGCGAGCGATACATGTTATGCGTAATCAACTGGGATCGCGCCTTCGCCTAGGCGCTTTCTTTCAGCGGCACCGGCTTACGATCAAAAAGAGCCACTTCACCACGCGCAACTTCTTCGGTGATGACATAGCGGCCGCGGTCGGCCTGGTCAGGAAGTTGATACATAAGGTCCAGCATCAATTCTTCCATAACGCCACGCAGGGCACGGGCACCGGTGTCGCGTTTGAGGGCTTTTTGGGCAATCACACGCAACGCCCCGGAGGTAAAGTCCAGGTCGCAGCCTTCCATCTGGAAAAACTTTTTGTACTGCCGCACCAAGGCGTTTTTAGGTTCGGTCAAAATCTGGATCATCGCTTCTTCGGTCAGCGGTGTCAGCGGGGCAACGATGGGCAGGCGCCCTACAAACTCCGGGATCATGCCAAACTCAATAAGATCGTCGGGCGTTACCTGGCCCAAAAAGCGCGAGGTAGATTCCGCCTCGCCGGCCAGGTTTGATGCTTCTGTGCCATAGCCGATCATCTTTTTGCCGAGCCGTTTGCCGATAATTTGGTCCAGCCCGACAAACGTACCGCCGCAGATAAACAGAATATGCGTGGTGTCAATTTGTATGTACTGCTGTTCGGGATGCTTACGTCCGCCCTGGGGAGGCACATTGGCCATGGTGCCTTCGAGCATTTTGAGCAGGGCCTGCTGCACGCCCTCGCCGCTGACATCGCGCGTGATTGAAACGTTCATATTCGTTTTGCCGATTTTGTCAATCTCGTCAATGTAAATGATTCCGCGCTGGGCAGCCTCAAGATCGTAGTCGGCGCTTTGCAGCAGTTTCAGCAGGAGGTTTTCAACATCTTCGCCGACGTAACCGGCTTCGGTAAGCGTGGTTGCGTCGCCAATGGCGAACGGCACATTCAAACAGCGCGCCAGCGTGCGAGCCAGCAGCGTTTTACCGGAGCCGGTCGAACCAATCAGGAGCACATTTGATTTGTCAATTTCAACATCATCGTTGCCCCGGCCATCGGTATGCGCCAACCGCTTGTAGTGATTGTGCACCGCCACCGCAAGAGCCCGCTTGGCAAACTCCTGGCCGATAACGTATTGATCCAAAAACTCTTTAAGCTGCCGCGGCGGTGGAATCTGTCCCATCACGGGCTTGGCCCCGGTAGCTTTGCGCCGCTCCTGCTTGAAGATGCTCTGGCATAATTCCGCGCAGCTCACGCAAATGTAAATGTCGTTGGGGCCTTCGACCATGAGGCCAACTTCGCGGCTCGATTTGCCGCAGAACGAACAATTAGTTACTTTGCGGCCACGAAAGTTGCCACCGGTCGGCCCGCCGCCACCCGACGCGCCGCCGCCACTGCCACTATTTCCTGTACCATTTGCCATAAAGTCAGGCCTTTAATCTTCGCGTATATAAAACTTCACCGCCTCTACCTCTCATATCGGCAAGGTCGGACATGTTCAGCAGGCTCCCCTGCCGCCACTGGCAATATCTTATTCATTTGCCATCGCCATGTCTATCGTATGGCGGCTCACTATTTTGCAACTTTCACAAGTTCCAGTGCCTTTGGCCTGTCAGCAGACGCACACGTCTCGCAGTCGTCATTTGTTATAATGTCAGCCGGTTAGCCAAGCGGCGACGACCGTGCCGCCGCAGCAAGAAAGCCTGGGGCGATGGCCAAGTGCGCCCGAAAAGGGAATATGGCTCCGATAATGCCGCAACCTGCCGGCAGCAACCATCGTGGCAAAGACAGCGGAGTATAGAATAACGCTGCACGCAGGGCAGCTTTTTAGCGTGTAGATATTGTTAAGGTTTTTTACCTGATGAAATCCAGCCGTCAGCGCTTCGCCGAGTTTCGCGAAAGGGTTCGCAAAGGTCTTCTCACCGGCGATCGCCTGCGCGAGCCTGGCGCCAAGTATGAAGAACCGCCTTCGATGGGCGGCCGCCATGTTGGCCCTTCTTACGAAAAACACGAATTCAAATTCTCCCGCCGCCGTTTGCTTGGCGAGTATCGCCTGCTGCTGCGCGGTTATTATGGCTCCATCGCAACGCTGCTGGCTGTGGTTGTCGTGCAGTCGCTTACCACACTTACCCCGCCGGTCGTGCTGAAACTGCTGATTGACAACGTTTTTGTCGGCAAGCCCCTGCCTTTGCTGGGGCTTAACCCCCAAAGCTCACTGGCCCGATGGCTTACCGGGCCGGCCGTGCATGGTCTGGAGTTTCTGGTGCTCGCCCTGCTTGTGGTTGAGATTGTCGGCATCACGGCATCCTGGATGCGCCTGTTGGCCACCCAAAGGCTTAACTATCGCCTCGCCGGAACCCTGCGGCAGCGACTTCTGGAACACCTGGCCACCCTGCCGCTGGCGCAGCTCGCCGACTACCGAACCGGCGGCATCATCAGCCGCATCATGGCCGACAGCGACCAGGTCGTCGGCGGCATACAGAATGCCATCATCAACCCGGTTGTGTCGCTGCTGCGCATGGCTATCATTCTCGTCATTCTCACGGCTACCGACTGGAAGCTGTTCGTCGCGGCGGTGATTCTGATTCCGCCCATTATCGTCATTCATTTTTTTATCTTTCGCCGCCTGCGCCCGCTCTGGCGAAATATTCAGGACGAGCGCAGCATTTTATCGGCTCGCGTGAGCGATATTTTTTCGGGTATTCGCGTGGTGCGCGGCTTTCGGCGCGAGCGCAGCGAACAAAAAGAATTTGCCGCCCGACAACACACCATGATTCGCAAACAATACTACACCTCCGTGCTCGGTCGCCTGCTGGCCACCGGCTGGGGCATTTTTGTGCCCGCTATTACCATCCTCATTTTGTGGTACGGCGGGCAACAGGTGCTTAACCATAAGCTGCAGACCGGCGATCTGGTTATGTTCGTAAGCTACAGCATCATGCTGCTTGGCCCTATCACGCAAATGATCGAATCACTTCAGGCCCTGCAGCAAAATATGGGCGCCCTCGACCGCGTCACCGATGTGCTCAGCCAGCCCTCGGACATGCCCGATAAACCCAATGCCCTTGCACTGCATCAACCGGCCGGCCATCTCACGCTTCGCAACATCAGCTTTGGCTACAAGGCCGATCAAAATGTGCTCCACGAGCTTTCGCTCGACATTCCGGCCGGCGCTACGCTCGCCATTGTAGGCCCCAGCGGCAGCGGCAAAACTACGCTTATTAACCTCATCGCCAGATTTTTTGACGTTCAGAGCGGAGCCATATTGCTGGATGACTGCGACATCCGCGACATCCGCCGCGACGATTACCGCCGCCTCTTCGGCATGGTGCTGCAGGATGTGTATCTATTTGATGGAACCGTCGCCGACAACATCGCGTTTGGCCGCCGCCAGGCCACCCGACACGACATTATCGCCGCGGCACGCCTGGCCAATGCCCATGAGTTTATTATGGAGTTGGAGAACGGCTACGATACGCCCATCGGCGAACGCGGCATGAAACTCTCCGGCGGACAAAAACAGCGGCTCTCCATCGCCCGGGCCATGCTTGCCAACCCGCACATACTCATTCTTGACGAGGCCACCAGCTCGCTGGATACGCAAAGTGAGCGCCTCATACAAAAATCGCTTCAAGAGCTTATGCGCGGACGCACCACCATCGCCATCGCCCATCGCTTAAGCACCATCATCAGTGCCGACCGCATTGTGGTGCTGGTGGACGGGCGCATTGTCGAGCAGGGCACGCACGAAGAACTTCTGGAAGCCGGCGGCATGTACCATGCCATGTTCACCCAGCAGTTTGACAGCCACCGCGACCCGACCCTTGAACGCATCGAATGGGAAAAGGTATAACGTCAACGCCGCAGCGGCCCCACCGCATTGCACACCTGTAACATCTTATTTTTTATAAGAAGCGCACGACCCGGTACTTCAGCCTCCCGTCGCAGCAGCGCAATGACCGCACCCCGCAAGCGCAGCGCCGTTGAGGCCGGGACGCCGAAATCTCCCGGCACTGGCCGGGACAGGTCTCTGCGGGCAGGAACCGACTATCGGGGTTCACTTTTGCACCTTTGCACGCGGCGCGCAGGCCGCGTGGTAACGGGCGATTTCGCGCCGGGTCAGGTTGACATATTCAAAGCCCCAGCCTCCAGCTCGCCGCGAACCGGGCGGCGAAAGCAGCGTTGGCTCCATGTCGTTGTTCAGGTTGTTGTCGTATTCATCCGGATGTTCAAACTCATTAAACTGGCACAAAAATAAAAACCGCGGTCGGTACCGTAGCGCCGCCCGCCATTGGGTACGGTATGTTTGGCCATAATTTTTGCCTCCCGCATCGGGCGCAAGCCAGTTATTCAGGCCAGGCCCGGGCGCATTGACGGCGGGGTAACCACACGCCACGGTCATTGCTTCAACTCCGTCCTGCTTGTCGCCATGAAAATAGGTTGGTTGCGGGTCTTGATCGTACCACGACCAGACGCCATAACGATTTTCGTGGGTCGTCTGCATCCACGCGCCGACATAGCGAATGGTAAACCGCGGGTCGTGCAGTTTCGGCGGCCTGGCAGATCGGGGGCCATTGAGATACAAATTCAGCAGCGGCTTGCCGCGATAGTGCAAATACAGCCCTTTGTACTTTGGATTGTCAATAAAGTGCTTGTAAACATAGTTAAGCTGCGCGTCGTACCACGGGCCGGTGTAGGGTGTTGTGTGGTTCATCCAATAGTTATGTTCCGGCCCCATCAAGAAAACAATTTTTGGATGCTGCCGCATGTGCCGGTATAAATGAAACAGCACCTTGTTGGCGGCAATACATTCTTTGGCGGCCGGCGATGGAAAGGGCTGCGTGAGGTTGTTGGTCCAATCCACCTCCACAAAGTTAATTCCCATTTTATTAAACCACAGCGTCTGTTGCCGCAGGACCCGCGGGTCCAGTGAACTGTAGTGGCCGAGCACGGGCATTGCCTCCTCACGCCCCCACCTGGCATAGCCCGGGCCGAACCATATCTCCCACTCCATGCCGATTAAATGATTGGGATCGGTAATAATGTGAAAGCTTCGCCGCTTGACCGTTACCATCACCGAATTTGAAACAGCCCCGCCGCCGGCGAGGGTTATTTTGTTCGCTCCCACTTCAGGCAGCGGCAAGAGCAGATGCACCACGCCGGCCCGCGACGTGCGCTGGGGTGCGCACCACGCTCGGCCATTGACGCTGGCCCGCAGCCGCACGCCAACCGCAAACGCGCCGGCGGCATTTTTTGCCTGCGCTGTAACCACAACGCATTGACCATCAAACACCCGGTGGTGGTTTACCGACAGGGCGATCACCTTGACCGTTGCCGTCGCGGCGGCCGCGTTTGGCTCGCTGGCCGCCATAGCCGCCTTCACACAAGGGCCGGCAGACATGGCGCCGGCGACCAAAGAACCTGCCAGCACGCAATAACAACCAAGTCGAAACAATTACCGGCCCACCTTTCTGAAATCAAGCACGTACAACGCGGCAGCGCCAATCGCCGGAAATGCGCCGCCGCTACCCCGCAACACTTGCCAGCGGCGGTTCATAGCGGCTCGCATCGCCAATGGCGATGGTATAGCTACCGGAAGGAAGCGTCCATTTATTTACGTTGCTTTATAAGCGCCGCCGCCTGCTGCGGCCGCACCGTCAATACGCAATCGCACCCATAAACCGGGCAGCCCGGTTGCGGTTCCGCGTTTTGCGATCAGGATAGTGCTGCCATGGCGACGCGGGCATAGGGCCATGCGCAAGGCGGGTCGCATTATACCGCCTCGTGTTGACCTGCCGCCCGAATCCGCTTCAAATAGGCTTGGTCGCCGGGCAGGCGGGCGCACAGGCAAGAGGTTATAGTGCTCAAAACACTTCATTGGTACATCATTCGCGAACTGCTGCGGATTTTTCTGCTCACCACGTCGGTGCTTACCACGCTGCTGGCGTTTGGCGGAACATTTAAACCTCTTACAAAATCCGGCCTGGGCCTGTTGCAACTGATGCATGTGCTGTTCTACCTGATTCCGGCCATGCTCGCCTACGCCACGCCTCTGGCCGCTCTTTTTGCCGCCGTGCTGGTTTACTGGCGCATCGCCACCGACAACGAGGTCACAGGGGCGAGAGCCAATGGCATAAGCTTTTACTTTCTAATTTTGCCGGCGCTGCTCCTGGGCCTTACCGTTGGCGGCCTGGACCTTGTGCTGGTGGACTATGTCGTGCCGAGCTTTCTGCAGAAAAGCTCGCGTGCCATCCAGAGCGATATCACCGATGTGCTGCTGCACTCGCTGGGGCAGCATCAGCCATTCCAGGTCAACAATCTTGTTGTATACGCCGACAAAGCCTACCCCATTGCCGTGCCCGCCAACGATGAGCCGCCGCCCGGTGCGGCTCGCAACATTATTCAGTTGCAGGGCCTTGCGGCGACGGTGTTACGCGACAACCGCCCCACCTCCATCGTGCTGGCAAAAACCGCCAACGTCATTATTGACAAAATCCGTAAACTTAATCAGGTGCAGGTTGCGGTGCAACTTGAGGATGGCACCGCCTTTGACCCCAACAGCATCCGCCAAATTCGCGGAACCATCCGCTACCTGCCGCCCGATGGCAAACCCTACGTCATTGGTTCGCTGCTCGAAAATGAACCGAAGTTTTTTAACAACGCCCGCCTGCAGCACCTTCGCAAAGACCCGTTGACATTTCAGCCCATCGCCAAACTCCAAGGCCAGCTAAGCCGTCTAAAAACCTTTGATGCCGTCACGCAGTATTATCTGGCGCATTTTAAGCCCATGCAGCCGCTGACGTTTACGCGCACCGATGGCCGGCTTATTGTGCTCGAAGCGCCCAAGGCGCGCATCAATAAAAATCACGAGCTGATATTCAGCCGGCAGGCCGCCGCACGGGTGGTGGTTAACAAACTCGTTGACGGCCGGACGACGACAGCCTACTCCGCTGATGAAGCCGCGATGCACCTCGCCGCGGACGACGCCGGCAGCAAGAAAATCCATGGAGCCATCACGCTGTCGGGCAATATTCTCCTGCAAAATGTACTGCTGAAAACCGGGGCGCATGCCGGCCCGGCACAAGTGGTGCTTGGGCCGCTCAGGGTGCCCACCGCCGCAGGCTCGCCAGTACCCAGCGATGCTCTGCCACCCAGCCCGGCGCAAAAATCACTGGAATGGCAAATCACCCATCAGGTGCAGCATCTGCGCCATACCATTACTTCTGAACTGCAAAGCCGCCGATCCTTTGCGCTTTCCTGTGTTATTCTTGTGCTTTTGGGGGCGGCGCTGGGCCTGCTGCTCGAGGGACGCAACCCGCTGGCGGTGTTTGTCGTGGGTTTTGTGCCGGCCATGCTGCTGGTACTTCTTATCACCACGGGCCGCACCATGGTGGAACGCACCACCGGCTCAACGCTGCCGGGGGTTATGATCATCTGGCTGGGCAATGGCGTTATTTTAATGTTGAATGTGTTTGTTTACAGCAAGCTGCTGCGCAAATAAACCCCCAGGGCCTATTTTGAATTGGCAACGTATGAAACTGGTAGATCGCTACATCATCCGCAACTTCCTGTTCAACTACCTGCTGGCATTTATGGTGCTGGTGGGTATGTATATTCTGCTGGACCTTATTGTCAATTTTGATCAGTTTACGCGCGCCAACCCCGACGCCAGCCTCGGAGCCTGGATGTCGTTCTGGGGGCTGCTCGCCGAAATCACCAGCTTTTATATGTACCGCACGCTGGTTATTTTTCAGCAGATATCAGGCGTTATACCGCTGCTGGCGGCAGGCTTTACCATGGTGCGCATGACGCGCCAGCGCGAGCTTACCGCTCTGCTGGCCAGCGGCGTTTCGCTGTATAGGCTCGCTGTGCCGATTATCATTTGCGCTATCGGTTTCAGCCTGCTAGTCGTGGTAGATCAAGAAGTGCTTATGCCGCGGTTCGTCGGCGAACTGCTTCGCTCTCATGGCAGCCTGACGGAGGCCGATGTACAGCCCACGCCCATTTATTTTTTGCCGGAGAGCGACCACTCCCTGGTGCTGGCCTCGCGCTACAACCCGCAAAAGCGCAAGCTCTATCAGGTGCGCATCATCGAACGCAACAAGGCTGGTGTGCCCACTGCCCGCATTGTCGCCAAAACCGCCATCTGGCACAGCCACATAGGTGAGGGCCTTATGCAGGGCGGCTGGGTCATGCACGATGTCATTCAGTATGATCAAAAGCACACCTTCGCCCCGGACGAAACCCCCGTGCCGGTAAAGTCCATGGTGTACTACACGCCGCTGAACCCGCACCAACTGCGGCTTATATTTGAGAAAAAGGCCGTGGACTACCTCTCGACCTCGCAGGTAAACAACCTCATGCTCAACAGCCCGCCCTCCACGCGTCTGCGCCTGCAGAAAATTATGTATATGCGATTCTCGCAAATTGTGATGAATTTTTTGATGCTGCTTATCGGCATTCCGTTTTTGCTGACGCGCGAACCCTCCAAACTCATAGGCAACATGCTTTACTGCACGGCTGTTTCAGGCTTGTGTTTTGTGGCAACATTTGTGTGCTTTCAGCTTGCGGGCACCGTGCTCTCACCGTTGGTGGGCGCGTGGCTGCCGGTGCTGGTCTTCGCGCCCGTGGCCGTCGCCATGCTCGATTTGATTCAAACGTAGGATTCTGCTCTAATCAAACCGCATGGCAACCGACATGGCCGCGCCCCACCGCCCAACCCGCTGCCGCATACTTATTCATTATTGCGATTTCTTTGTCGCGTATTTGCAACCCAAGCCACCATAATGTTATATTACTAGGCTCGTTTGTCGCTCAAAGCGTCCGCCGATGTAAGGCGGAGCGCACAGGCGCGAGGCTCAGCGGCAACGTTTTCACAGGATTGTAAGAAGGTGAAACTGCTTATAGATATTCACTAAGCCCATGCCGAGGCCGATTTTCGACCCGGGCATGGGTTGAAACATCGGCCCGGTGCGGTGGAGTGTGACCCCAGCAGCCGGTGCCCGCGAGAAACGCCCTTCCCTGGCATTGCCGCCTCGGAAATGCAGGACGCTTCTGGCGGGCATTGTGTTTACCCGACTCGTAACACTCGCCAATCGTTGAGCTATAACCCAACAACAACTGATTTTTTACGAACCCGTTTTTTGAGGAAACCTTTATGGCACGTGACCTTACCAAGTTCCGCAACATCGGCATTGCCGCTCACATTGACGCCGGCAAAACCACCGTCTCTGAACGTATTCTGTACTACACCGGCAAAACGCACAAAGTCGGCGAAGTACATGAAGGCACCGCCGTCATGGACCACCTGCCTGAAGAGCAGGAGCGAGGCATCACCATTACCTCCGCCGCCACCACCTGCCCATGGCGCATTAACGGAACAGAAGATGGCGAAGAATACATCATCAACCTCATTGACACCCCCGGCCACGTGGACTTTACCGTCGAAGTGGAACGCTCGCTGCGTGTACTCGACGGCGCTGTCGCAGTGTTCGATGGCCGCGAAGGCGTTGAAGCCCAGTCGGAAACCGTATGGCGGCAGGCCAGCAAGTACAAAGTGCCGCGGCTGTGCTTCATTAACAAGATGGATAAAATCGGCGCCGATTTTGAATTCTGCGTCAAAACCATTATTGACCGCCTCGGCGCCAACCCCGTGCCCATTCAAATTCCCATCGGCGCCGCCGACACCTTCGCCGGCGTCATTGACCTTATTCAAATGAAGGCCTATCAATGGGATGAAGAAAGCAAAGGCCGCAACTGGGGCGAAATTCCCATTCCCGCCGACCACAAGGCCAAGGCCGATCAGGCCCGCGCCTACATGATCGAAAAAGCCGCCGAATGCGACGACCACCTGATGGACAAATATCTCAACGATCAGCCCATCAACAACGACGAAATTATGGCAGCTCTGCGCAAAGGCACCGTTGGCTCCATGATTAACCCGGTGCTCTGCGGT
>JAJXZA010000008.1 GCA_021780285.1 Planctomycetota bacterium | reverse complement strand
GGCATCCATACCGCCAGATTCCTTGAAAACACGTCCTTACATGTCTTCTTCGGCACGCAGATGAAATTTTCTTGAGCTAATATCGCGCTGTAGTGCTAGGATATTGTGAGATGGGTGTGGCAGTGTTTTGGGGCATGCAAAAAAGCCCCGTCTTGGCAACATCCAATGGGTATTCAGTGCTAACACCGTGTAAACAACCGGTGCGGGCGAGGACACCGCGGACCAAGAGGGCGGGGATTATGCAAAATATTCCAAGTAGACGGATACTTGCCAACAAATATAGCCGCAGCCCGCGGCAAAATAGTCTGCCAATATTTTTGGCGCGACACGGTTTTCCGTTGTCGTAACTCTTTTTTTTGCAGTGCAAATACCCGTTGGTATGATTCGGCGCGGGCTGACGCCAGATTTATTGGCTGATGCCGGCAAAAGGGTCTGCCAATAAATCGGGCGTCGGGCCATGCCGAATCATACCAAACGGCATTTGCACTACAAAAACATGGGTTATGACGATGAAATATCGCGTCACGCCAGAAAAATTGGCAGACCCCGGCAAAACTTACTTTTCGCGGCGCTTGTTAATTATGCGTTTTTTTATACAATACACGGCTTGTATTTTTGGCCCCGCAACAGCCCACCGGCGGCGTTGCGGCCGGACAGTGCCAAGGACGCCGGCTTGTTCGCAACAAAGGAGTTTATTGTGCCTCATGTATGCCATTATACGGGCCGAAAAACCGCCATTGGCCGTCAATGCACCTATCGCGGTAAAGCCAAATATCTCGGTGGCGTAGGCATTAAAATTACCGGACGCTCTTCCCGCAAGTTTAAGCCCAACCTTCAGAAGGTGCGGGTGGTGATTGATGGCAAACCGGCCCGCGTTTGGGCTTCGGCCAAGGCCATCAAAAGCGGCCTGGTCACCAAGCGACTCGCCCGCCGACAGGTATATCGCAAGCCGGCGGCTGCTTCGGCAACTGCCTGAACGCCATCATCGCGCCGGCCGTTGTCACAGGCAGACAGTTCAATTATTTAAGTGCGCGAGGCCCTTCCCAACAGGCCTCGTTTTTCTTTATGATTGCCGCCGGCTTGGTTTGATTATTCAGAGGTGCCCTCATGGCTAACGCTCCGTCCAACTTGCTTGATGAAAAGCAGGTGCGTCATGTGGCCAAACTCGCTCGGCTTAAACTTACCGACGCCGATGTGCCACGGTTTTCGCAGCAAATTTCGTCCATTTTGCAATACATCGCGCAGTTGCAGCAGGTTAACACTGCAGGCTTTGACGCCATGTCGCACCCCCTGCCGCTGACCAATGTGCTTCGCGAGGATGAAGTTAAGCCATCGCTGTCCGTGCAACAGGTGCTGCAAAACGCCCCATCCAGTGAAGGCCCGTTTTTTACCGTGCCCCAGGTGCTCGACGCAACCTTGGGCGGCGGCTAACCTTGTGGAGCCTGGCTATCATGAAACGCTTGTTTGAAGCACATACCTACCGCAACCCCGTCATTTTCAGCGGCTTGGCCACCTTGGCCATGGCCTTATGCCTGCTTATTGCCGGATGCCAACAATATGACACGCTTGACTACCAGCAGAACTTTAAGCCTTCGCCCCAGCCGCTCAACCCTCTGCGGCAAACGTCGGTAAACTGGTACTATCAGTCAACCCCCGTGATACCATCTCCAAAAGTCGCCGGTACAGCCGGCGGAGCAACTCAATCCGCAGCAAACGGCGGCCTGTCCACGACACAATCCACCGGCAAACAATTGCCGACACCTGCCGCTTCCGGGCGCTATGTTTTTACGGTGCCCACCGATGTTACGCGCGTCAAACTTACAACGCCCAATCGCCAGCAATATCAGTTGTATTGGGGACGTCCCAAGCCTGATGATGTACCATTTATGACGCTGACCGCCGCTCGGCATCCGACGATGATGAGCCTCGCTGACATTCAGCAATTGCAGACGCGGCATTATTTGTTTCATGGCCTGGTTGCCCACGAGTGGACGGGCTATACCGCCGGCATGAAGCCTTTTGCCGCGCTCTTGCTAAGGCCTTTGCACCACCAGCAGAAGCTATACGTTGTAACCATAGTTCCCAACAACAAGGTGCGCCGCGTGGCCGAAAAGATTTTGCAAAGCATACGCTACACACACCCGGCAGACTAAACAGCCCGAAAACGCACCTCCATAAACACGCAGACAGGAACCCATATGGCATCTTTCATCAGCGCGTTAGAAATTCGAAATCAAATTGCCGCCGGCGCCATAACCGCCTCCGCCGCGACCTCGGCCACCCTGGACCGCATCAAACGGCTTGATAAAACCCTGCATGCCTACAACAGCACCTTTGAAGAATCGGCATTGCAGCAGGCCGCAAGCATTGATCAGGCACGCAAAGCCGGCAAACCGCTTGGCCCCCTGGCCGGCGTTCCGTTTGCCCTTAAAGACAACCTCTGCACCACTTTTGGCACCACCACCTGTTCGTCAAAAATGCTCCAGAACTTTCGCAGCCCCTACAACGCAACCGTGGTGGATAAACTTCAGGCCGCCGGCGCGGTAATTGTCGGCAAGACCAATCTTGATGAGTTTGCCATGGGCAGTTCCACCGAAAACTCCGCCTTTGGCCCCACCCGCAACCCGTGGAACACCCAATGCGTCCCGGGCGGGTCGTCCGGCGGGTCGGCGGCGGCCACCGCTGCGGGCTTGTGCTACGCATCGGTAGGGTCCGATACCGGGGGATCTATTCGTCAGCCCGCCAGCCTCTGCGGCATTGTTGGGCTTAAGCCAACTTATGGCCTTGTATCGCGATATGGGCTTGTCGCTTTTGCCAGTTCACTCGATCAAATTGGGCCAATGACGCGCACCGTGGCCGATGCCGCCCTGGTGCTTAACGTTATCGCAGGCCACGATGCGCTCGACAGCACCAGTTGGCCCGATCCCGTACCCGACTACCTGCAAAATATTGATGTGCCGCTGCGCGAAGTACGCATCGGTCTACCCGCAGAATTTGAAACCGAAGGCACCTCACCGCAGGTAAACGAAGCCGTCAAGGCCGCCGTTGATTTCTACAAAAGTCAGGGCGCCAGAATTGTGCCGGTAGCGTTGCCGCACATGCGATATGGTATCGCCGCCTATTACGTCATTGCCCCCGCCGAAGCTTCAAGCAATTTGGCCCGCTATGACGGCGTGCATTACGGACATCGCACCGCAGCACCGCAAGACCTGTACGATCTTTACGCCGCCAGCCGCGCCGAGGGCTTTGGCCCTGAAGTGCAGCGGCGCATCATGCTCGGCACCTACGCACTTTCGTCCGGTTATTACGATGCCTACTATGTGCGTGCTCAACAGGTACGCCAGCTCATTAAGCACGACTTTGATGCCGCATTCAAAAAATGCGACTTTATTTTAGGCCCAACCTCGCCTACCGTCGCTTTTGAAATCGGCTCTAAGAGCGGCGATCCGCTGCAAATGTACCTCTGCGATGTTTTTACCGTTACTTGCAACATTGCCGGCATCCCGGGCATGAGCATTCCATGCGGGTTTTCCACGACTGGCTTACCCATCGGCCTGCAGATTTTAGGCCCAACCTTCAGTGAAGCCCGCATGTTACGACTGGCCAGGCAGTACGAAGCGCATCACGACTGGCACAAGCGGCAACCACCCCTTCAATAAAAGCCTTTGCGCGTAACAGCCGTGGTTGCGATAGGCTCAAATAGGCCGCATATGTAAGCACAGTCACCCAAGCTGATAACGGGCCTGCGTTATGCGTGGCGGACCGCCTCTATGGCTCGGGACATCGGCGTCGGCGGCCCTTTAACGAACAGCGGACACCATGGTTTGCATCCACCGCGCCCTGTGGGTTAAACTGCATTGCATTGGCGAGGTCTGACAGGGTTTTTATACTTTCTGGAGGGTACCGTCATGCGCACGCTAAATGCTCCAACCGACAAGCAGGCCGTCACGCCATCGCTCAAAATGGCGGTAAGCCCCGAGAGTTTGGCGGACCATCGCCGGCTTTACGATAAATATGTGTGCAAAGCTCGCGAGCAGGCGGAAAAGCTTCGAACCATACAAATGAATTGCCGCAAGGCCATACCACACGATGTGGCCAACCTTAAGCAGGATCATGCCTATGTTCTCGCGGCCATTCAGAACCACGACCTGTATTTTCCAATTCTCTCCGACAAACCAACACAGCCATGCAATGCCCTGCTTGACGCCATCGTTCATTCCTTCGGCAGCCTTGACGCCTACAAAGAGGATCTTCGTCAAACCGCGCTCGCGGCCCGTGGCTGGGTGTGGACCGTCCTGTGCCTCGATTCGGGCAAACTCTGGAACCTGGGAGGAGCACAAACCGGGCAGGTGCC
>JAJXZA010000175.1 GCA_021780285.1 Planctomycetota bacterium | reverse complement strand
CCAGGCTTACAGGCCGCATTGTGGTGCCGCTGAATTATCTGCTCAAGCCAAATGAACTGGTGGATGTTGCCCGCGTCGCCGATCTTACCGCGGTCATTACCATTCATCATTTTGACGCCCTTGCCGAGACACTCAAAGCCGCGGGCCTGAAGGTGTTCTTTATTGATGATCTTAAGCCCAGCAATTTTCGCTGTGTTCTTAAGACGTTTTTTCCGCGAAAACTGCCTCCGCGCAAGCCCGATGATGTTGCCGTCATTCTTTTTACCAGCGGAACGAGTTCCAGCCCCAAAGGCGTCATGCTCACCAATAACAATCTGGATTCCAACGCCCGCGACGCGGTGGCACACGCCCGCTTTAACGACCACATGTGCTTTTTGGGCGTGTTGCCCATGTTTCATACGTTGGGGCTGATGGCATGCTTTTTAATACCGCTTAGCCTTGGCTGCCGCGTTGTATACCAGGCCCGCTTCAGCCCGCCGACGGTGCTCGCCGCCATTGATGAAAATGACATTGAAGTGCTCATTGCCGTGCCCACCATGTATGCCCTGCTGGCCAACAGCAAAAGCGCCAAGGCTGATTCACTCAAAAAGGTGAAATATGCCATAAGCGGCGGCGAGCCACTGCCGGTGGCTCTCATACAGCGCTACGCCGATTTTTTTGGCCTTCAACTGCTGGAGGGCTTTGGCCTGACAGAAACATCTCCCATTGTGGCGCTCTCGGTGCCATGGGCCAACAAACGCGGCGCGGTGGGCAAAATTCTGCCCAACCAGCAGGTGCGCCTCGTGGATGACAACGGCCATGATCTTGGCCCCAATCAGGATGGCGAACTCTGGATTAAAGGCCCCAATGTCATGAAGGGCTACTACAAAAACCCCACGGCGACGAGCGAGGTGCTTACCGCCGACGGCTGGTTTAAAACCGGCGATATCGCCCGGCTCGATGACGAAGGATTTTTGTCTATTACCGGCCGCAAAAAAGAGATGATCATCATGGCCGGCGAAAAAATCGCCCCCAGCGAAATCGAAGATTGCCTGAGGCATCATCCCGCGGTGCTGCTCGCTGCGGTCATTGGCGTTAAAGATGAAGGTCGCGGCGAGGTGCCCGTTGCATTTGTGCAGCTTGAACCCGGCCTGTCTCAAAAGCCGGGCGTTAACGACCTGCGGGCATTTGTGCGGCAGAACCTTGCGGCCTTCAAGGTGCCGCGCGACGTATACTTTGTTGATGAAATGCCGCGCTCGCCCACGGGCAAGGTGCTCAAACGGGCGCTGGTAGTGCCGCAAAGCACATCGGCATAAAGCCTCTATACAACTGTGACGGGACTTGTTGGGTGCCGGCGCTCGTCGCCACGCGCACAGTACGCGCACTGGCGGCTTGAACCAGCTTATCGCAGGCCGTACTGGGCCATCTTGCGATACAAGGTTCGCACGCTGATAGCCAAAGCCGCCGCCGCGTGGGCGCGGTTGCCCTGATGTTGCCGCAGGGCGTTTTCGATGGCGGCCTTTTCCGCCAGGTCCAGTGCGGTGCCCGGCGGGGGCGCGAGTTGCGGGTTGTGAATGTATTCGGGTAGATCGGCACTCGTAAGCACAGGCTTTTGCGCCATTACCAGCATGTTTTCGAGCACGTTTCTAAGCTCACGCACGTTGCCGGGCCAGCTGTAAGCCTGCAGCGCCCGCACCAGCGACGGCTCGACCGTCGGAGCGGGCAGGCCGTTCTCTGCGCACAGGCGTTCGATAAGGTTACCCACCAGCAGCGGAATATCTTCAACACGCTGGCGCAGCGGCGGCAGCGTGACGCGCACGACATTCAGGCGGTAAAACAAATCAGCGCGAAAGCGCTTTTCTTCCACGGCGGTTTGCAGGTCGGAATTGGTGGCGGCAACCACGCGCACGTCTATTGGTTTTTCGCGGGTGGACCCCACAGGCGTCACCATGCCGGTTTCCAGCACGCGCAGCAGCTTGGCCTGCACCGCCAGCTCCAACTCGCCGACTTCATCAATAAACAGCGTGCCGCCGTTGGCAGCCTCAAAGTAACCGGTGGTTTGTGCGCTGGCGCCGGTAAAAGCCCCTCGCGTGTGGCCGAATAGTTCGCTCTCCATAAGCGAGGCGGGGACGGCAGCACAATTGACCGCGATAAACGCTTTGCTTTGACGCGGGCTAAGTTCATGAATGGCCCGTACCACCATCTCTTTGCCGGTGCCGCTTTCGCCTTCCACCAGCACGGTACTTTTGAATGGCGCAACGCGGCGAATGGTTTGCGCCACCGCCAGCATCGCCGGCGAGTTGCCGATAAGTTTTTCCAGTTGGCGCACGCCCACCGCATCGCTGCCCCAATGGGCAATGTCGCGGCGCACACGGCCATTTTCGATGGCCCGCTCGACAACATCCAGCAAATCAGGCGGCGTAAACGGCTTTGTGATGTAATCAAATGCGCCGGCCTTCATGGCCTGCACCGCGCTGGCAACGGTGGCGTTACCGGTAATGACCACCGCCTCCACCAACGGCTTGCGGCGGCGGACTTCCTCCAGCAGAGCCAGGCCGTCCATCTGCGGCATCCACAGGTCGGTAATAAGCAGATGAACTTTATCCGAGAGCATGAGCAGGGCTTCACGGCCCGAAGCCGCCCGCAACACCTGAAAGCCCGCGGCTTCGAGCACCTGGGCCAAGGCAGCCAGTACGCTCGCGTCGTCCTCGGCAAGCAAAATAACGCCGCGCCGCCTTTCAGGCGGAGACGCTGCTTGCGGTATGGAAGGTGCGGTTTCGACCATATTCCATGAGTTTAGCAGATATATTGCGCAATGCACCACACTGAAGCAATTACTGTCCAGTGGCCGGTGCGGCCATATTTTTGGGCAAAGGCCCGGCAACTGCCACTAGTGCGGATTTTCCGCGTCCCCCAATTAAAGCGCGGGCGTCCTCGCCCGCACGGATCGCCGGGGCGCCACGGCATGAGTTTTGGCTTTCATCAAGAAGCGGCAACGAGTGTGTATCTGGCGTAGACGATACACCGAGGACGCCGCGCCGCCGAGGAAGGGCGAAAGACATGCCGCCCACACGGTGGGGCGGAATCACCTCGCCTGCTTCTTTGCCAGGCCTCGATGTGTCGCCCCTCCGGACACGCTTTCGGCCCGACGCCTCGCATCCGAGCCGATGTCGCCCCATCGCAGCGCTCCTATTACTTGGACAGCCTCCTAACCCAAGTTACGGGGGGGCGGCCATATTTTTTGGCAAATGGCTTTGGTAGAATAAAAGGGGTATTTTTTAAGGAGTAAAGGTATGGACAAGGATGTCCTAAAGAAGCGGCTGATGGCCTCATGTGAGGCGCATCTGGATGAGGCGATAGCGGCGGTGGAGAAAGCTCCCGATGGGCAGTGGATAGCCGCCAGCGAGTGGCTGGTGCGGGAGGCTTTTCAGGATTTAATGCGTGAAAGTTACCAAGAGTTAGTACAGGCCCGGGTGAATGCCACGCCGTCTGCCAAGCAGGCGGTTTTTTCCCCCTCGGGCAGGCGTGGTCCTACGATCCAAAGGTAATCGCAGCGTTCGGGTGCTGACGGTAGGCGGGGAGATTGCCGTGAATCGGCAGTATTTTTGGCAAGCCGGCATTGGCGGGCAGACGCCGACGGATGACGTGTTGGGTATAAAAGCTTCGCGTATATCGCCTGGCGCGACAGAAATTATTTGCCGTTTGGGTACAAGCGAAGATTTTGCTTCTGCCGCGGAAGATGCAACGCGGATCGGCGGGCTTCCCATCTGCAAAGAGCGTTTGCGTCAAGTGGTGGAAGCGGAGGGTTTGAAGGTGGCCCAGTCGCGTGAAAGCGGAGCCTTAAAGGCGTCATGGACGGCAGCCGATGCGGTGGTGGAGGGGAGTGGTAAGACGCGCGTGTATGCGGGCATTGATGGCGTCATGGCCCCGATGGTCACGCAGGCGGAGAAGGACAAGAGGCGGCGGGAACATATAACGCGACGGCAACAGAGAACTCGTCAGGGCGTGGGGAATACCAAGCCGCTGGCGCCTGAGCGTCCGGGGCAGCAGGAGCGTTATCGCGAGATGAAAATCGGTGTGTTTTATGACCAATCCAAAACCCATCGGCATGTGTTGGCTACGGATGGTCGCTGTGGAGTGTTTGCCGATTTATTCAAGGTTTACGCATCACAGTTGAATCTGGCAAAGGCGATTGAACTCCTGTCGCTGACCGATGGGGCGGTGTGGATTGTCAATACGCTTGGCGCAACGCTGTTGCACCTGACGGCGATGTTGCTGGACATTTTCCATCTCAGCGAACATCTGGTGCGTCAGTGAAACCGTTTGTGTCTTGTGAACTGAAAGGAGTTCATCATGGAATGATCCATTAGCCATGTAGCCCGTCGGGCGGCGTGCGA
>JAJXZA010000110.1 GCA_021780285.1 Planctomycetota bacterium | reverse complement strand
AGACACCAACTTACAACAAATTGGCACCGCTGCAGCCTTCGACGCCATACGCCAATACAATTTTGTGAATTTTGAGGACGAGACAACGCAACCGGCTCTGCAAGAGCCCCACACTTGCGCTTCAAAACGAACGAGCCATGGGGTTTATGCCCCACACTTGCGCTTCCTCACAACGAGCCATGGGGTTTAGCCCCATGGTCCCTCACCCGCGCTGAACCCGCACCCGCGACGTATGCCGCCGCCGGCTCGCCTCCACCCTGCCCAGCAGCCACAGGCCCACCGCTTCCACCATCCGGCACAACACAATCGCGGCCATCAGCACCAGCCGCAGCAGCGTCAGCAGCATCCCCAGCAATTCTTCGCCAATATTCATAAATGCACCTCAATAACGTTCGCCTCTAAGCGCCGGCATAACCGACGCACATTCGTTATACGGCCAGGTGCCGCAAACTCTGACACGCAAACCACGCGACATAAACCCCACACTCGCGCTTCAAACCTAACGAGCCATCGGGTTTATGCCCCACACTTGCGCTTCCTCACAACGAGCCATCGGGTTCATGCCCCACACTTGCGCTTCCTCTCAACGAGCCACGGGGTTTATGCCCCGTGGTCACGGCGTGTGGCGCGTAACATTACGCATTTTCTATTTGACTGCCGCGGGCCGATGTGGTGTACTTCCTTTTTTGCGGTTTATCGCAAGCGCTCTTTGACAATTAAATAACGTCCCGGTGCGGCGTAAAGCGCAGGCCGGAACATCGGGGCAAGAATGCAGCTAAACCAGGGCGGCTGCGAGCGACCCGGCTCTTTTCAAAAACCCTTATTTTTGAGGGTTTTTTAAGACCACCGCTCGAATGATGTAAGATGTTATAAAATAACATCTTACAATCAGCAGCATCCAAGGCATGGGACTATTTTTCGCACTGCAATGGCATCGCTCGAAAATGGCCCCCTAAGCCCTTATTTTTCCTGCACTTACAAAGGCGAGTATCCACGGCGAGCGCACCGTGGCCACATTGAAACACCAGTTTGGCCAGGGCATGGAACCCATGGCAAGCCGGTATCCACGGCGAGCGCACCGTGGCCACATTGAAACACGTCCGGGTCTTCCTGGCGGAAAAAATCGTCCTTGTTATCCACGGCGAGCGCACCGTGGCCACATTGAAACTGCGTCGCCGTCATACCGTGCTGCGGCGCGTACAATATCCACGGCGAGCGCACCGTGGCCACATTGAAACCGCACGGGTCGGTCTGGTCGGGTACTTCCGACCATATCCACGGCGAGCGCACCGTGGCCACATTGAAACTTTTCAAAATAGCACATTATGGCAACAGAAGGGGAGTATCCACGGCGAGCGCACCGTGGCCACATTGAAACTATTCTGTGCCGTTATGTCAATATTAATGAGGTAGTATCCACGGCGAGCGCACCGTGGCCACATTGAAACTGGGCGCGAAGATGGGCAGTTATCCCGTTTATTCGCGTATCCACGGCGAGCGCACCGTGGCCACATTGAAACAATGCAAACTCCTTCATAACGATTCTCCTTACTAGGTATCCACGGCGAGCGCACCGTGGCCACATTGAAACATAAGAAATCTCCTTAAAAAAAACTCTCGGATCACGTATCCACGGCGAGCGCACCGTGGCCACATTGAAACACTGTGGCTACTCGTGGGCTGCGACCGGCTCCGGCGGTATCCACGGCGAGCGCACCGTGGCCACATTGAAACCTTCCGGTGACGTTCAAGCAATCCAGCAAGCGATCGTATCCACGGCGAGCGCACCGTGGCCACATTGAAACTTTCGTGGCGTTGGGCATGAACGGATGCACGAAAGTCGTATCCACGGCGAGCGCACCGTGGCCACATTGAAACAGAAAGATTAGCCTCGTCCGTGACGAGCATTCTCGAGGTATCCACGGCGAGCGCACCGTGGCCACATTGAAACTGGATACACAGGTGCGTTTTGCATGGCGGCATAGACACGTATCCACGGCGAGCGCACCGTGGCCACATTGAAACAACCGTCATTCACTTTTTTGAAGTCTTTGTGCGTTGGTATCCACGGCGAGCGCACCGTGGCCACATTGAAACATACAGTCCCTATGAGGCCCTAGCCGAACAAGAACGAGTATCCACGGCGAGCGCACCGTGGCCACATTGAAACTTACCAGCTCGCGCAAGAGGTATCCAGGGCATCCCGTATCCACGGCGAGCGCACCGTGGCCACATTGAAACGGTGGCGTATCCATCGGCTGCAAAGTCGAACAAATAGTATCCCCGGCGAGCGCACCGTGGCCAAATTGAAACCACAAAAAGCCTTTGTAAGACAGATTGGGTATCGCGCGTATCCACGGCGAGCGCACCGTGGCCACATTGAAACACCAAAAAGCCTTTGTAAGACAGATTGGGTATCGCGCGTATCCACGGCGAGCGCACCGTGGCCACATTGAAACGCGTGCAAGACGCCAAAAACGACAAGGTGCTGGAGTATCCACGGCGAGCGCACCGTGGCCACATTGAAACACTGCTTTCCAGAACTTTGCAGCCTACGCCAGTGGTGTATCCACGGCGAGCGCACCGTGGCCACATTGAAACCAATTGGATGTTTGGCCAAAATCGTTATCTTCTTTTAGTATCCACGGCGAGCGCACCGTGGCCACATTGAAACTCTTCAGGGAACTTCTCGACGATCCAATCACGATTAGGGGTATCCACGGCGAGCGCACCGTGGCCACATTGAAACAATCCAAACTGGTGCTACACTTCACACACGAGGGTGGAGGTATCCACGGCGAGCGCACCGTGGCCACATTGAAACGTCAAACACAGGCACTTCAATTGCGACGCGCTCTCTTGTATCCACGGCGAGCGCACCGTGGCCACATTGAAACATTGTTCGTGACCGCACGGTCGAACCCGCTATCTTAGTATCCACGGCGAGCGCACCGTGGCCACATTGAAACGGTCATGGCACCTTTTTATAAAATGTTCCGGTTTCGTATCCACGGCGAGCGCACCGTGGCCACATTGAAACAACGAGCCGCCGGGTTTATGCCCGGCGGTAACGAGCCATGGGGTTTAGCCCCATGGTACTCCCGCAAGCGCTGGCCGACGGCCTCAACTATGTATAAACTTTCGCCGATAACTTGGCCGCTTGCACAAGGGCGCGTATGACTCTATCGAATGCAATGCCGGCAGCCCGCGCCGCGTACGGTATCCACGGCGAGCGCACCGTGGCCACATTGAAACAACGAGCCATCGGGTTCATGCCCGATGGGAACGAGCCGCCGGGTTTAGCCCGGCACTTGCACTTCAAAACGAACGAGCCATGGGGTTTAGCCCCGCACTTGCGCTTCAAAACGAACGAGCCATGGGGTTTAGCCCCATGGTTCCCCGCAATCGCTGGCCGACGGCCTCAATTATGTATAAACTTTTGCCGATAACTTGGCCGCTTGCACAAGGGCGCATATGACTCTATCGAATGCAATGCCGGCAGATCGCGGCGCGGCCGCGATCGCCGCTTTTACCCTGCATTCGCCCGATAGCGGGCCGTTTGCTTTTGCGCCGACGCGCGGCGTGGCGCTGGCCGCCATGCTGCGCCATGCCGCCTGCCAGGCCGCGCTTGGCCAACCCGACGCCGCCGAGACCGAGCTTTTTGTCGCCGGCCATGTACAGGGCGGGCCACCGCAGGAGCGCATCAGCTACCTGCCCCTGCCGGATATCGCCCTTCGGGCCGATGGCCTCGTGCGCCATGTGATGCTCGCCGCCCCGGCGGCGCAGCGCCGCCAACTGCAGGCGGTTGCCAAGTCGCTTTGCGACGCGGTCTTAACCAACATGCAGGGCCAACCCGTTGCACGCTTAAAACCGGCCGCCGACGACGATGACGTGGTGGCGGCCTATTTGCAGCGACCCGCAGGAGAATGCGTACTCACATCGGTAACGCCGGTGGTACTGCCCGGCTTTGATGAACGCCGCAGCGACAAAGCGCTGAAGCTGTTTCAACGATGCCTGCGCCAGGCGGGCATACGCGAGGAAGATGTGATTGCAGTAAAGTTTATTGACCGCACGCCCTGGCCCGGCACAAAGCCGGCAACCGCCTACGACCGCCCACAGCACTGCGAGCGCTTTACATGCCGGCACATACAGGTGATGTGCCGCGATTGGCCCGCCGGCCCGGCGGTGCTCGGAGCTGGCCGCTTCCGCGGCCTGGGCCTGCTGGCCTGCGGCACGAACCACGCGACATAAACCCCACACTCGCGCTTCAAAACGAACGAGCCGCCGGGTTTAGCCCCACACTCGCGCTTCAAAACTAACGAGCCATCGGGTTTATGCCCGATGGTCCCCCCGCAACGACCTGATTGTTCACCACCTCGCAA
>JAJXZA010000031.1 GCA_021780285.1 Planctomycetota bacterium | reverse complement strand
CCGCATTGCAGCGGCGGGCGTTGGACCTTCTGGAGGTGTGCCCAGTACGGGGAAGCTGATTTTTGAATAATTCGCAATGCCTATGCGGGTGAAATGCGTTTTCTATATAAGGAACTTTGGGCTATACTTAGCGCTTTGGGCAATATGGGCCGGTTATGCTGCGGCCCGCCCGTTGACACACCAGGAGGTTTGCGTGCGAGTTTTTATTACCGGCTGTGCTGGATTTATCGCCTCGCGTCTGGCCAAGGCCCTCTTGGCGCGCGGCGACCAGGTTGTAGGCATAGACAACCTTAACGATTATTACCCGCTCGAGCACAAGCGTCGCAATCTTTCAGACCTCACGGGAACACCCGGCTTTTCGTTCGTGCAGATGGATATCTGCAATTACGAAGGCCTGACCGCCCTTTTCGACCAGCACCGTTTTGACGCTGTCGCCCACATCGCGGCCATGGCCTCCGTGCGCTACAGCGTGGCCCATCCACTCTTGTACGGCTCGGTCAACGTGCAGGGCAGCATCAATGTGCTTGAGGCCGCCCGCCTGCACGGAGCGCCGCATTGCCTGCTCGCCTCCACCGGCTCGGTGTATGGCCGCTCCACGCCCGTGCCTTTTAAGGAAACCGCCGCCGCCGATATGCCCCTGGCCGCCTACCCGGCCAGCAAACGCTCCATGGAACTCATGGGCCACAGCTTTGCGCATCTCTGGAATATGCCCGTAACCGTCCTGCGATTTTTTAACGTCTACGGCCCGCACGGCCGACCCGACATGATGCCCTGGCAGTGGACGCTCGATATTCTCGCCGGCCGTGAACTTACGCTTTACGATGCCGGCAACCTCAAACGCGACTGGACTTACATAGACGACCTGCTGGCCGGGTTTATCGCCGCTTTGGCCAAACCCAACGGCTTTCAAATTTATAACCTTGGCTGCGGCAACCCGGTAGCCAATATTGATTTTGTCAAAACGCTGGAACAATTGCTGGGCAAGCCGGCCCGCTTTAAAAACGTGCCCGCACCCGCCTCTGAACCCCCCATCACGTTTGCCGACATCACCAAAGCCAGGACCGAACTGGGCTACCACCCGAAGGTGCTGGTGCCCGAAGGTTTGCAGAATTTTATCGTCTGGCTTCGCCGCGAGCATATTATTTAAGCACAACTGCCCGCTCTTTTCGCCGCACGTTAGCCGCGAGCATGTGTGCCGGGGCTTTACCACCACCCCGGGCACCCCGGCGGGCGCTGTCGCTGGCCGGGCTGAACTACGCGGCTTAACCGCGTGTCTCGTTGCTGGGCGACGTTCAATTTTGCCTCAAATTTTGGCCGCTTGCAGTAGAATCTTGCCATGGCCATGCAACCGACAACCCAACCTCAGGCTTATCAGCGTGTTTCCAACTGGCCTGCCGTGTATGGTATTTGCGGCAGCGGCTTGGCACTGCTTGCCGCGGCTGCCGGTTTGCACTGGGGGCCTGGAGGCAACTTTCGATGGTGGCAGGCCGCATGGCCCTATGTAAATGTGGCAGTTGCTTTTACCGGCTGCGCTCTGCTGCCGTGCCACATCGCCTCGCACCCGCACAGGCACCTGCGGCCAAGCCTGTTTGCCGCGGTAAACATGCTGCTGGCGGCCCTGCCGGCGCTGATCATCGCCGGCTTTATGGCGGGGGTGGCGGCTGCGGCCATATTCACCGCGGCTGGTTTGCAGATCGCCATGACAATGGTTTTTACGCTTGCCGCCGGTGTCGCGGCTGCAGGGTCGCAGAGATGGCGCAGACTGCTGGCGGGTTTGCTGATCGGTTGGACTATTCTCTCGCCGGCGGCGGTTTATGTGCAGGCCATGCAGGTTGGCAGGGTGCTCCCCTGGGCGTGGGCCGCTCCGCTTTGGGCGGCTTGGCGCGCCGCAGCGGCGCCCGTGCCATCGGTGCAGTGGGGTATGGTGCTGCTTGCGGCCATTGTTTCGGCTCTGCTGGTCGCCGGGCACCGCTGGGCCTTGCGACCCAAGCCAACGGCGTAGCGGCTGGGCGCTTGCCCGCGCCCCGGCCACAAGGCCCGGTTATAGTGTTATGGCCCGCTTACCTTCGCGGCGTTGGACGGCGGGCTGCCTGATTTTGGAGGACCAACCCATTAAAAAGCGTACTTTGGCCATAGGCCTTGCAACTCCTCTGCTGCTTGCGGCGCTGCACGCCGTAGCGCCGGCAGATACTGCCTCAGCTGCAGCCGCCGTGGCCGCAACCGCAGTAAAAGCCACACCCTCGGCTGGGGCCTCGGCCACCAAGCCGGCCCCCGTGGCCGACCCTCTGGTTCTCAAGGCGGCCCGCAGGCTCTTTGCCGCCGGCCTTGCCGCCACCTCGCGCGGAGAAAGCATCCTCACCGATTTACGCTCGACCCGTGACCCGGCCCTGCTGCCGCTGTTTGCCCAGGTACAAAAATCCAGCTCGCCGGCACTGCAGCTTCTGGGCATGGTTTACGCCAATTACGTCACACGAGATCCCAAAACCATCAACATCCCCAACTTGCTGGGCAATGCCGACCCTAGCCTCATCACGCCCACCATCGCGGAGCTTATTGAAACTGGCACACTTTCGAGCCGGCAGCTTGCGGCCATTGCCGACAGCGCGGTGCAGCCGGCCCAGAGGCTTATGGCCGCATCGGTACTGGTGGATCAGCACAATAAAATCGGCCAAAAAGTTGCAACCGAACTGCTTGCCGCCGATCAACCGGCGGTGCGTTATTACGCCGCCATGACGCTGCTGCGCACGGCCGATGCGGCTCTGCACAAGCGTGGCTTGGCCGTGCTCGCCAAACTGGTTACCGACGATTCGCCGCGTCTGGTTAATTCAAAATTGTTGTTGCTGGCGCGCGTTCGGGCGCAAAAGATCACCACCGCATTGCCCTGGGTTGCGCAAATGGCACAGTCCAGGGCTTCGGACGCGCGCATACAGCGTGCCGCCATCACCACGCTGCTGGCCTTAAAAGATAAGCAGGGCGCAGGCGATTTGGTCGCCGCCATTGCCCATGCCAGTGGAGTTATCAACCGTATTGAACTGGCTTTTCTTGCGATAGAGTTTGGAAAATATTTGACGGCCGCGGATGTAAAGCCGCTGGCAAAAACCAGCTCGCCGCTGCTGGCCGACCTCGCAAAGGCCTCGCAAGAAGCCGCCGCCGGCGGCGACCCGCACACCGCACTTGTTGCGCTGGTCGAGCAAGGCCAGCCGATCTTTCTTAATTGGCTGTTGGAATATGCCAAAGAGCCGGGCACGCCGCATCGGCTTGAATACCTCAAGCGCATCATCAAGCTTGGCATTGTTGCCGATAACCAACGCGACCTCGATTACGCCCGCGCCGTGCTGGCAGCCGAATATCTTGCAAAATCTAAAGAGCCTGCGGCCCGCAAACTGCTCGCCGAACTGCTGCAAATGCCCCGCGGCAGCGCTGTGGAAGCGGTGCTCGCCGGCATGGTGCGCAGCAACGAACGCAACTTTTCGCCTCTGTTGCTGCCGCTGTGGCATGGGCTTAAGCACCGGCGTCATCGGGTAAGCGACTATGCCGCCCTGCTGTTGGCGCGTGAAGGCCATGCGCGCGTGCTGCCGCAACTGGCGCATGCCGTGATGTTTGAGCTTACCCGCAGCCGCGGTTTTCGGGCTGTTGCGGGCTGGTATTACGCCAAACTCACCAACAGCACAAACGAACTGTTAAAAAATCTCCAGGCGCCCAAAACCGCAGCGGCGAGCGGCGATTAAAGAAAGTCGCAACGAGGCGGCTCGCCGTAAGGGCGGACGCATGGCTAATAGTGCTGCCGCACTGCTCATTAAAAACAAGGTTCTGCAACCAAATGCGATGGGGCTTTGCGCTGCTTATCCATTTCGGTACATGGCGGCGGCACCGGAGCGGCAAGCGTACTGTGGCGGCAATAAATGCTCCGCTTTGCACACCTGTAACAGCCTGTTTTTATAAGAATCGCGATCTACCGCGGTGCTTTATATTCTTTCGGCGCGGCTGCGATGCGAATCACCGTGGGCTTCGTCTGCGGCTCGCTCGTACGGGTTTGGCGCGAAGCTCGTCGCCCGGTCGTGGCGGTTCACCGCCGCTGCGGGCCATGATTCGATCAAAAGCCTTGAAGTCGGCGCGTGCCCGGTTGTCCGCCAGAACGCGCGCTGTTTCAAGGGCCGACACCTTCTCCGCCACTGCCATAACTACAAATTGATTGATGCTGGTTTGATCTTCGCGGCTCAAACGTGCCACAGACCGCTTCAGCGACAAGGGTAACCACAGCGCGGGCTATGCCCGCAGCCCAACATCAGAGGCCAGATTTGCCGCAGAAGATTTTATTTACCGCGAAGCCGCGAAGGCGCGAAGTTTATAAGTGGAACTTAATTGAATGATTACCAGTTTAT
>JAJXZA010000072.1 GCA_021780285.1 Planctomycetota bacterium | reverse complement strand
CTAAAGTAAAGGCGCGGGATGGCCAGTTGCGTTTGTGCAGCATCAATCCGCAAATTTACGAAGTATTTTTAATCACAAAACTTAATAAGATGTTCCGCATTTATCCGACAATCAAGGAGTCGTTGGAGAGCCTGAAGGTTCCCAACGGAAGTTGAGCGGATTATCGGGCGTTGGGCATGCTTATGGCATGCCATGCCGGGCCATGATGCCGGCCAGAATGGTTTTGTGACAGGCAGGAGCGAGGCCTTCGGCGGCGGACACCGAAAGGGCTTAGGCGCAACAGCGCGTGGTTTCGTATAACTTAAGTGCGGGTGGTATGAACATACGGGAAAGGATTTCCAAAAACGCCCAAGGATGCGGCGGCTGTTCCGGTTGGAAAGTTACAGGCGCAGCATGAAGAATTCAGTTTCCGGCGAATTGTTGAACTCAAATGCCAGTCATCGCAACATGTGGTGCTCGTTGGATATCCCCAGCAGTCGCGATGATGCCAACGTTATTGAAGAAAAAATTATCTCTCTTTGTCAAAAATATTCCTATTCGCCGCGTGATATCTTCGCCCTTAAGCTCGCCTTGGAAGAAGCTCTCACCAATGCCATTCGACATGGCAATGGCGGCAAGCTAGAGAAGCATATTCATATCAAATATCGGGTAACCCGGCAGCGAGCGGATATTGTCATTGCAGATGAAGGAGCAGGTTTTAACCCCGCAGCCGTACCCGACCCCACAGAGGAATGTAACCTCGACCGGTGCGGCGGCCGCGGATTGCTCCTGATGAGGGCCTATATGAACAGCGTGGTATTCAACCCTGTCGGCAACAGCGTCACGCTGACCAAATTTAATGAGTCTCGCCCAACCCGGGCACATTCTAATGCCGCCACGCGCATCGCGTTCGGATAAATCCGCCAAGGCAATCCATAAATAGTGCAACTGATCAGGCTCTGGTTGGTGGTACACTCTTGAGTTGCCGTTGGGCGACCCAGTTGCCGATGCGCCACGCGGTGCAACGTTAGCTTCGTTCAGGCTTTTGGGGAGTTTGCTCATGCTGTGTGTCTGGCGTCGGGTTGGCGTGTTGCTTGTGGCGCTGGTGCTATCAGGGCCGGCGATACCGGCGCTTGCTAAGTCGAAACCAGCGGCGCAGGGAATGGTCAATGATGAAAAGCTCTACGCGACCCAACCAAGCGGCCAAAGGGCGCCGGAAGATCTCATCAATAAACTAATTCGTGCCGAAACCAAGCACGACATGCACCTGACGCTGGAGTGTGTGCAAGGCACGCCGGCGGCTTTGACGGCATTTCAAACACATTTGCAACTTGCGGATGCCGGCCAAACGTTTGCCAAGCTGATATCGCAGCACTATGGCGCTAACGGATGGTCTTATATTGAGAATTATTTATCCAACGCCAACATCCCGGTTATTCCGACTCTACCCGATGCCGATGCCGTACAAAACGATGCCGATAATTTGCATGCCGCGAAAATAACCATTCTCGGCGATATTGCCCAACTGAACAAAGATGGCTCGACGGTGATGCAGTTTGTGCGCTATAAAAAAATCTGGCGCCTCGACCTTAATTCGCTTGACAGCTCTAAAACCGACAAACAGTATGAACAAGAAACTGTGGAGAACAGGCGATTGCTTATTGCGGTCAACAAAGCGAAGGGGTCTGCCAATAAATCGGGCGTCGGGCCATGCCGAATCATACCAAACGGCATTTGCACTACAAAAACATGGGTTATGACGATGAAATATCGCGTCACGCCAGAAAAATTGGCAGACCCAAGCGAAGGGGCTGGTTGCCCGCCGGCCGAATCGCCGCTACCGGGGCGTTACTGTGGAGCAGGCGGCCATTGCGCTGGTAAAATTTTATGCGCAGGCCCGCGCCAAGCCTTGACCTGACGAGCGCATACACCAGGGGGCGGAGGTCAAAGTTGACGCAAGCCGGTCATTCATGCGTATAATGTCGTGATGAGCATGGATGCTTATACAGCGAGCATGGACGTTAATGCCCCGGCGGCACGTGAAAGCTCCGCCGCAGCCGAGGTGAAGGATACGCCAACACCAATTCACGGCCGCGCCAAATCGGTCGGCCTGTTTTTAACCTACGTGGCAGTGGAACTGGGCTTAAGCGCCAACACCCTAAGCGCCTATGAAAGCGACCTCCGCGATTTTTGTGAGTTTATTAGTGCCCGACGCGGTGAGCCGGAACGTGCCGATCGTAAGGCCATTACCCAATATTTGGCATTTTTACAGTCGCAGCGGCAACTTAAAACCACCAGCATCGTGCGCCGTACGGCGGCGCTGAAAATGTACTTCCGCTTCTGCAAAGCCCGCGGTTTTGCAGCCGAAGATCCAACCGAACTCCTGGAAACCGCGCACGCCTGGCGCAAATTACCTGATGTGCTCGGTCGTGAGCAGATCAACCATCTTTTGAATTCGGTAAATGTTGCGCATCCGCTGGCGCTGCGCGATCAGGCCATGCTGGAGTTGTTTTACGCCTGCGGGCTGCGAGCTTCGGAAATGGCCGATTTGCAGATGAATAATATTCATACAGACCTCGGCGTGATTCGTGTGATGGGCAAGGGGCGAAAGGAACGCCTCATTCCAGTAGGACGACCTGCCATGCGGGCACTCGATGCGTATATCAGAGAATTGCGGCCAAAATTGATGGCAGTGCATGGCGGCGCGAGTGATCGCGTCTTTTTGTCGCGGTCAGGTCAGGCGATCAATCGAATTGTAATATGGCAAAGGGTGACGCAATTGTCGCGGGGCGCTGGTATGCGGCAAATTCATCCGCATACGCTGCGGCATACCTTTGCGACGCATTTACTCGGAGGCGGAGCCGACCTGCGGGTGGTCCAGGAACTTTTAGGGCACAGCGATGTTAGTACAACGCAGTTGTACACGCATGTGGATGCAGACAGGCTCAAATCAGTGCACAAGAAATTTCATCCGCGGGGTTAAAAGTCGTGGTAGTTATCGGACGAAACCTCCAGTAAACTTGAGCTTTTACCGGTAACTTCAACTCATTTGGACGAGGCCATGGCATCTTCCGACCGCGCCGATAAAAACTCTATAGCCTGCAGCGTCCTAAAACCGATGCAAGGAGGTGCGATTGTCGTTGCGTCGCTCATGTTCGCACAGGCAAACCGGCTTTGTTGGAGCCGGGGAAAAAGTGGGAATGGCGCCGAGGCCGGACGCAAGCCGCCGCAGCGCCCGTTATATGAGGTAACGTCATGCTGGCACTAAGCCGGGGAGAAGGGCAAAGCATTATTATTGACGGTCATATTGAAATTAAGATCGTCAAATGGACTCGCAGCAGCGTTCGGCTGGCGATTCAGGCTCCGCGCGAGGTATCCATAGACCGAGACGAAGTATGGCGCCGCATGCATCCTGGCGAAAAATCACCGCTCGAAGAAGTTGAACTCTCCCGGACTTTGCGAGACGCGTGTAACTCCAATGGGCTGTCGCACGATCGGGAGATGCCCATGAACCACCCAGCGCCTGGGTGCGCGGCAATGGGGCCTTTCTCTGTAACAGGTCGTGCGGTGAATGGAACTAAATCAGCGACAGTTACGCCGCCAGCGGATCATCTGAACGGTAAATCGGCCGGGGGTGCCGGCCCCGAAGAATAAAATCAATAGATCGGCGTTTGACATACAGGATATGCGTTCACACTCCCGGAGAAACCGGGCATTAGACATGCCGATTTCGTGAACCGCTTGCCCCGTGTGAGCGTAACTCATAGGATTGCCCTCACGGCTGCGGCGTTGTTGGCTCACCGGCAGGATGCCGCCGTGGGCAGATGCCAGAAGACCCATCCGGCCAGGTGGCCGACCGCCAGATTTGGCAAGGATTGCATGGGCGAGGTTGCTGCCATGAATAACCAGTCGGTGCTAACCGCAGGCGCGCGGTGGTCATCATCTTTGTTCATCATTTTTACAGCTATGGCTGTCGGCGGCTTGTTTAGGGTAACTGGCGGCATGGCGTATGGCCACGGCGGCGGGACACCATCTTTATCGCCGGTTGGTGTAGATTCATCGAGTGCGTCCTTAGACAGATCGGCCGCGAATACGGCCGCGCCATTATCAGAAGCGCCACCTCGTTTAGATCAAAAACAGCGTATAGCGCTTGCCTGGCAGATAGCCCTGGCAGCCAATAACTTTTCTCCGGGCATTTTAGACGCCTCCTTTGGGCCAAACTCACGACGAGCTTTACGCCAGTACGCCAAGAGTTTTTTTCCGGGCGTCAATCCGTTTGATCGCCATGATCCGCGCATATTTGATGCGCTGCATGTGGATGTCGCCCATGTGTGGACGTGGTACACCATTTCTCAGACTGATCAAGACGCGGTAGGTACCGAGCATTATCATTGGCTCACCATGGCCGCGGCC
>JAJXZA010000370.1 GCA_021780285.1 Planctomycetota bacterium | reverse complement strand
GAGTTTACGCATGTGTAGCAAGTTGGTCGGCACACCATTGAGATTGGTCACTGCATTGGGTCTTTCTATTGCGGCGTTATTCGCTCAAGTACAAGTATTGCGTGCGGCCCCAGCGGCCCCACAGGTGAGCAGCGAACAAGTAGTTAACGCCATCCACCGGGGTGTGGCCTATTTATTGGCGCATGAAAACCCCAAAACGTTTTGGGAAACCGGCATACAAGGCAAACCAAATGTCGGCGGCGAGACCGCACTGGTCACGGAAGCCCTCCTTGATGTGGGCCAGAGCCTTAAAATGCCGGAACTCAATATTTTTCATCCGGCGATGCAGAACGCTCTTAAATTCCTTACCAGGCTGCAGGCGAAAAGCACCTATTCGGTATCTTTTCAGGCCAACTGTATGACGCTGTTGCCTCGTAAAAAGCGTTATCTCAGGGTGCTGCGCTACGATGAACGCTATCTGCTTTACAGCGTACATTCCAACGGTGCGTACATTTACACGATTGCGCCGCACCAGCCGCCCAATCCGGTTTTGCCCGGCAACTGGGACAACTCCAACAGCCAATATGGTGTGTTGGGCATGTGGGCGGTCGCCCATGCCGGCCTGGAGGTTCCGGAAAAGTATTGGCGCCTGGTAGCCTCCCACTGGCGCAAAACGCAAAAGGCGGATGGAACTTGGGACTATAACCAGGGCAACTCTGGGCATTGGGACGCCTTTACCCCGGCCGGCGTGGCCAGCTTGTTTATCTGCGATGAGTATATTTTTGCCTCTCCCAGGTTGAAGGCCACGCCCGATCCGGCCATATTGAGCGGGCTTGCCTGGCTTACCAAACATTTCAACCCCAATGAGCGCAATCTCTACGGCATGTACGGCATTGAGCGCGTCGCCTTGGCCAGCGGCCTCAAAACTTTTGGCACGAACGATTGGTACCGCGACTTTGCCTACACCCTGGTGCATGAGCAGGGGGCGGACGGCAGTTGGCCCGGCTACATGCACTGGTTTAGCTTTGACAGCAACATCGGCACCGCCTACGCCCTGCTGATATTAGACCGTGGGCTCAACCCGGTGCTTATCAACAAACTCCAGTACAGCAAAAACTATTACGGCCAGTGGAACAGTCGCCAACGCGATGTCGCCAACTTCACCAGTTGGGTCGGCACCACGTTTGAAGCCCCGCTGAATTGGAATGTGGTAAACATCAGCACTCCCGTCCACGACTGGCTTGACTCGCCCCTGCTATATATTGCCGGGCACAAATATCCCAAATTTTCCAAGGGCGAAATTGCCAAAATCGGCCGCTTCATGAACGATGGCGGCTTGCTACTTGCCAACTGCGATGGACAAAGCCAGCGCTTTAAGCACGCCATGATCGAATTAGGCCAGAAGGCCGTGAACGATCAATATGAATTTAACGTCCTGCCGCGGACCAGCTTTATTTATAACATTCAGCCTTGGTATCACCCGCAAAACTTCGGCAGATTGATGGGCCTTTGGAATGGCGTTCGATACCTCATGATTATCAGCACCACCGATTTGGGCGCTGCATGGCAGGCGCACCGCTTCAACGAACGCGACCGCTGGGAGTTGCCTGCCAATATTTATTTTTATGCCACCGGCAACAGCTCGCTCTCCGACAGGCTCCATTCACTGGCGGTAAGCCCCGGCGCCGGCGGAAGCGTACATTTAGCTATTGGTCAATTGCAATTTGCCGGAAACTGGAACCCCGAACCGGCCGCATGGCAGCGATTCAGCAACATCGCATCGAGCCAGTACGGTATGTCGGTGAACCTGCAGAACATTCCGGCCGGCCAACTGCAACCTAAACATGCCTGCCCGTTGCTGCACATGCTGGGCACCGGCAAGTTTGCGCTTACAGCATCGCAGGTTGCGGATCTCAAATCTTACCTGAATGCCGGCGGCATGCTTTTTGGCGAGGCGGCCGGCGGCGACCTTGATTTCACCAACAGCTTTTCAGCCCTCGTGCAGCAGCTGTTTCCGGGGCAGCATCTGCAGGATGTACCCGATGCTTCCAGCCTCTTTACCGGCCACAACCCCGGCGGCGCCGATGCCACTCACGTTACCTACCGCAAATATTTTGTTAACCAGCATGGCATTAAACGAACACCCTCCCTGCTGGGCATCAAGCAAGATGGACGCTGGGTTGTCATTTTCTCGCAGTATGACATTACCAGCGGGCTGCTGGGCACCAACACCTGGGGCATTACCGGGTATTCGCCGGATTCGTCTGTGGCGCTGGCACGCAATATAGTCGCCTACGCCGCCGCCCACGCGCATTGACCGTGTCGGTGGACCCATGCGTACAGATTTAACGACGACTGCGCTCGAACGGCCGGGGCGTTGAATATGGCATACTTCGTGCCGGCCAATCAACGGATCGCTTCATCCCGTCGGACTTTGACCGACGTGAACACACAATCCTATTTTATTCGGTAGGATGCGGCATGTTCCCTTGGCGCTTCACGGCAATATTTCGACCGGAGCACCCACGCCCACAAGCGAATATATTTCGGTGATGTCTGGATTACTTACCGCCACACAACCGGCGGTGCTCGTGCGTCCCTCGGCGCAACCGTGAATGAATATTTCACCGCCCAGCGGCGTCTTCCATACGCGGTTCTGCACGGCTTCGTCGCTCATATCGCCGGTAATTAAATCATTCACCAGTTGCTGGTATTGGGGCTGGCCCAGCAGGCCGCTATTAAGTCCGCGCAGCGCATGGGCCAGGTTGGGATAATTAAGCCCCAGCGACAGATGAAATTTACTCTGCGGATTTTTAAACACCACATAGAATAGACCCAGCGGCGTAATGCGGTCGCCCTCTACCTGCTTATCACCCGGGTTGGTGCCCGTGATGCAGGCATAGCTGCGCCATTTTTGGGGGCCATCAAAAAGGTCCAGCCGTCCCGCGGCTTTATGTACGATAATCCGTGGTTGGGCCGGCGGAATTGATACTTCGCTCATGGCTGCCTCACAACCGGATGATGGTAGTTGCGGTCAAAGTAATAAACCACGTAGCCCACCAGTTCGTGCACCACCGCAAAGATGCTGGTTTGCCGCCAAATATGATGCCGCGATGCAACCGTATAAACCTTCATGCCGAACTGCCGATAGGCCAGCCGCGATCGCGGCAAATGATAATCGGAACTGACCACCACGATCGTTTTCCAGTGATACCGCTGTTTTAGTTGCAGTGTATCCCAGGCGCTGTAGCGGGTGTTGTCGCCATGAAAATCGAGCACGAGATTTTTTTGAGGCACACCCGCGGCACGGCATAACTTTGCCATCGCGAGCGGCGCATTTTGCCGCGGGTTGCTTATGCCATACGGAGCATTGGCGCTAAGCATAATCATGCGAACCCGACCTTGCTTATATAAATCAATTGCCCTACGTGTGCGGGCGGCAGCGGTCCAGCCGCAGATGTCGTGCGGCAAGGTGGCATTGCCCAGCACCACCGCTACATCGCACAGTATAGATCGCGGCGGTGGATTGGCCCGAAACAAAAAGCAGAATATGACCACCACCAGCGCCGCCCACAACCCAACAATTACACGATCAGCCCAGCGTGGCGTAAGCAATCGCATGCCCGGCAACGGCGGCGGTAGCAGTTCAGGTTCAAAGCCGGTGACGTTCCATGGTTTGGCGCCAAGCCAGGCCGCCAGAATCATCGCAACCAGCAGGCACATGGGTATGTGAAAGGTGGTATTCACGCGGCCGCTATGCATAAGATTATAAAACTGATGGGCATTGTAAAGCAGTGCCGCCAGCAACAGCCAGCTTGGCAGACTCAGAACAAAGGCCAGACGGCGTCGCCAGGTAAGCTGCTCCAGCGAAAGAGGTTTTGGACTGACGCGCCACGGGTACCGCAGCCAATAAAGCCCAAGCAACGAAACAAGCCACAGCGGTGGAAATATCGCCTGCATGGCGTGGCCGCCGGCAAAGCGCAAATCTACCCAGCGCCACGCCTGGCCGGTGAGTATGCTTACCGCCCCACCCCAATAAACCATGCCATCGAGCACGCGAAAAACGAACCCCGCCTGCGACCAGCTTTCCGCCGATGGCGGCACTGCGCCCGGCGGCATCTTGTGGGGAGCCATCGCTGAAGCATCCATGCAAACGTTCCACTACATGACGAAATAACGGATCAGGCCCAGCACCGATTGTGCTTCGCATGGCCTTGCGCTAACGCTGCTCGCCGACTGCCTGCTGCTGCCAGTTTAACTGCGCCTGCTCGTCGGCATGATAACTTGAACGAACCAGCGGGCCTGATTCAACAACAGAAAAGCCAAGCTCCAGGCCGAATGCTTTCCAGCGGGCAAACTCTTCGGGAGTTACCCAGCGGTCTATGGGCAGATGTTCGCGGGTGGGCTGCAGGTAC
>JAJXZA010000214.1 GCA_021780285.1 Planctomycetota bacterium | reverse complement strand
GGGTCTGCCAATTTTCCGGCGTGGTGCGAAAACCAATTCCTGGGGGGCGGGCATCTTGCCCGCTTTACATCATGTCGGGCGAGACGCCCGCCCCCCCGAGGGTTAAATGGTCGCGCGGCATTTGACCATTCGCCCGATTTATTGGCGGCCCCCAACGTCAAAACCTCGATGAACATCCGTTTCAATCAGTATCCTTGGACAGTAAGGCCCGGAATATGTTCAAAATGGCGAGTATTCCTTGTCAGCAGCATCTGGTCGTTAGACAGGGCTACCGCGGCAATCATTGTGTCACAATCGCCCATGGGATGGCCAAGCTTAAACATCGCCGCCTTGATAATCGCAAAGACCCTCGCGGACTGGGCATCAAATTCAAGGATGGCAATCCCCGATAGCACGCGTTCAACACGTTGCAGCTCACGCCGGCGCTGATCCGACATTTCCGGCCCTACCCGAAATTCAGCCTCGTTGATGCGCGACGTAAAGAGATTTTCTCCGCGTGTCAGAAGCTCCTGCAGCGTGCTACGCACGCGGCGATGCATGGGAACCTCGCCCCGACGGCCCAAGTCCACCAGAACAGTCGTGTCAAGCAGCGCCACGGGGCAGCCTCCGGCTTCGGCGATTGCTCCGGCCGGATATGACACGTTCAATAGCCCCAATCGCCTGATCGCTCAGGGGGTCTTTTTCGATGGATGCCACCCACCGCTTAAAATCCAATGGCTCACGAACGATTCGCTTAATCGTCTGACTGAACGACTCATTGACTTTTTTGCTGCGTTTAAGCCGGTTGTACTCTTCCATATCAATCGTAATAGTCTTGGTAGCCATAGGCGCCTCCGTGTACATGCATGTACACATAATATGCCGGTAGGCGGACTCGATGCAATAGAAAACTCGGGCTGTGATCCCACCCTCTGCACCGCTAATATACATGCGGCCAGCCGGGCGACAGCTTTGCCCCTCGTCCGCCGCCGCCTGCAGCAACAGCCAAACACCGCGCCATCAAACCCAGCACCACAATAAGCCCCCCCAATACAGCCGCGACCGCGGGTCGCGCTCAATCCAATGCCTCATTATCAAAACGGCCGGGGCGTTCAGGTCTTACATGGTTTTGCCGCGGCGCCTTCAAAGGCATTTGCCACCATGTGATACACATACCGGTTCGGCGCGTGGCGCTGCCAAAAACGCTTGCCATCCAGGCCTAAGGCCTCACAGATTGCCGCGGCCACAGCAGGGCTGCGCGACATGCCCTGCTCGCAATGCACCGCAAAGGCGCCAACGGTTTGTTGATGCTTTCGCACGAAATTGCAGATTTCATTCCCTTGGGCGGGCGTGATCGGTCTAATTTCCGGTGGCAGCGCAAAATTAGCCGACGGCTCGGCATCATGAAACGCCAGAAAAAGCACCTCGCGCAGGCCAACCTGCGCTTTCACTTTCGCGCGATGCTTGCCCGGATCCCGAATGGAGATCACCGCGTAAGCACAGCGAATGAGAACACCCGCTTCAATCTCCGCGCGACTGAAAACATGAATTTCCATAAACAATCCAAAAACCATCCGCCATGCCCGCTGTTGCGGCGCCGCCGCTGCCTATATTACCATCACAAGCGGCCCTCTTATCGGCGACGTGCTAAAATTCACCGCAAAGCACGAGCGGGGTATATAGCGCGGGCATTGCCCGCGCTATGACCTCTGTGGCAATAACATCGCACAGCCTATCGGCTCGCCATCTTCCTTTGTTTTGGCTATACTAGGTTCTGTCTCAAAACTCCGGTGCGGCCAGATTGCGGCTCCAAGCGGTCAGATGCAAGGACACAGGCCCGAAGCATATTGGGTTAATATGGTAAGGGCCGAGGACGCCGCAGATGGCCGCTTGGAGCCGCAAGATGATCCCGACGGAGTTTTAAGACAGAGCCTAGTCTAAGCAGCCAAAGGCTGCAGCGGTACCGCTTCGTCGTGTGTTGGTGCGCGAAAGCATGGCCAACCGGATTATCACGATAAGCAATGCCGGCTCGCCGCCAACGCCTTTTGCTTCCCCAAATTAGCGGTATAATTCGCCTGAAACGAGTTCGTCGGGGGTAACAATCGTGGCATCAGGATCGGCTGGAGTGCAAACACAAACTTCGCAAGATATTACCGAGCGTCTCGACGCCTGCGCCAAAGCTGCTGATCAATATCTCGCGGCCTGGCTTGATACTTTTGCCCATACACCCCAGCAACTTAAAGATGCCATTGCCTACAGTCTGCTTGGCCCGGGCAAACGCATCCGCCCCGCACTCACCATTCTCTGTGCCGAAGCCGTCGGCGGAACCATGGCCGCCGCGATGCCCGCCGCCGGCTCGCTGGAACTCATCCACTGCTTTTCACTCGTGCACGACGATTTACCCGCCATGGACGATGACGACCTGCGCCGCGGCCGCCCCACAAACCACAAGGTGTTTGGCGAAGCCACCGCCATTCTCGCCGGCGACGCCATGCACACCCTGGCATTTGAACTCCTGGCCACACGCGTAAGCGACGCCCGCGTGACGGTGCGACTCGTTCAAGAACTTGCCGATGCCACCGGCCCGCAAGGCATGATTGGCGGACAAGTTCTCGACACCTGCCACCCCACCGAAGAAAAACCCTTCACCAATCCGGCCGACGGCCTTACTAAGTTGCAAACCATTCATCGCATGAAGACAGGCGCACTTATAAAGGCCGCATGCCGCATGGGCGCCATCAGCGCCGCTGCCGATGATGCAACTGTACAAACCGTAGATCAACTGGGCTGCGCCATCGGCCTGGCCTTTCAGATTGTTGACGACATGCTCGACGTGACCGCCTCCGATGCCGCCATGGGCAAGCGCACCGGTAAAGATGCCCAGGCGGGCAAACTTACCTATCCTGGCCTGCTGGGCATGGACGAAACCCGCCGCCACCTCGCCGCGCAGGTTGCCATCGCCGAAACCATGGTCGCACGCCTCGGCCCTGCCGCCGCCCCGCTGGCACAACTCGTGCACTACCTCGCCGACCGCACCCATTAAGCCGCCGTCATTTCACATCGTAAGCCGCCAGCCGTCGAATCATCGGCTTGCCGATAGACTTTAGCACCACCAGCCTGACTGCGGTAACTTTTATTGGCTTGAAGCGCCACAGCCACTCATGGCCGATGGACTGCCCCCTGCAAATGGTCACCCAGCGGTCAGCCGTACGCCCCTGCACTTGATACTGCCTGACCCGCTGGCCATGGGCAATTGCCTCCATGATCATAATATTATTGATGGCTACCGCATGACCAAACGCAAGCACGACGGTGTGGCCCGTTCCGCTCGTCTGGCCCAGCGGCTTGCTGAAGCGGCGGCGAATTTCACGACCAAACTCCGCCAGACGATCCCGAACTGTTTTGGCGATGCGCCCATGCGGGTCAATCGGAGCGTTCACAATCAGATTGCATCCGTGCCCGACCGAATCATAGTAAATGTTGACAAGCTGCCGCAGCGTCAGCATTGGGTTGGCCCGCCCGGGACGCCAAAACCATTGGTCGCCGGCCAGCACCGAAATATCCACTTCCGCCGGCTGCCACAACTTGCCGTTGGCATCTCCCCCGCCCGGCTGACTTGGTTGGGATACCGTTTCCCAGCACGGATTGGGCGCATACCCCGCCTCGTTGCCGATCCAGCGGGTCAACCCGCCCGGCATTCCCACCGGCCCCTGAAACCCGACCATCTTGGGCTGAAATTTTTGCAGCAGCGGCGTGAGATCAGGCCCGCCCTGCTTGACCGACAATTCCCCTCCATCAAACCAGCAGTAAAACAGCGGCCCATAATGGCTCCAGAGCCGCGTCTCCATCTGCTCGCAGATGCGGGCATACGCCGCCTGCAGCGCCGCAGGTCGGCCCTTGCCGCTTCTGACATAATTACCCGTGACGTGCCAGAATCGGTTCGTCGCCAGTGAACAGTAAAGCCCGGGCTTGATGCCGAATTTATGGCACGAATCCACAAAGCGCCGCACCATATCCACCTTGCCGCCGCCCCATTTGCTGTAGCTCAAACCAAACGGATACGCATGGCACTGAAAAAACATGTAGCCGCTGTCATGTTTGCATACATACACGGCATACTTGGCTCCCATCGCTTTGGCCACGCGCAGCCATTGGTCTGTATTCGGCGGCCGGCGGCATAAAAATGGATCGCGCGTCCGTGCATTGGCCACGGTCCAATGCGGATGGGCTACCTGCAAATCGTAATGCAGAAAAAGGCCCACCGCCGCATTCTCCCAGGCCAACTGGCTGGCGCTTGGCCGAGGCAATTGCGCCGCACTCACCGCCGGCGCCCCATACGCTGCATTGCACACCTGTAACATCTTGTTTTCTTAGCAAGAATATTTCGCATGCATCAAGCAGCAAACTTGGCCACAT
>JAJXZA010000314.1 GCA_021780285.1 Planctomycetota bacterium | reverse complement strand
ATGTAAATTACTATAAAAACGCAAGTCCATTTTCATTGTCGCGAGTCTTCGCTGCGCGACCAAAACAAATGCCTTTCACGGCAGCATTGCTTCCTCACGCCACCGTTTGGCTTATGCTTTAACGCCAAGTGCTTGTTTGAACGCTTGCTTCACGCCTGCCGCTCCGCGCCGGCAAAGCACTGATGGGTTTACCGGCAGAGCAGGAGCCGGTGCAATCATCCGACCACCGCAGAAGTTGGTTGCTTGGCGCCGGTTTTTGCCGCAATCTTGCTGGCTGCCGCTTCATGCGGCCAAGCTGGGGCTTTGCCGAGCACATCTTCCCAGTACGCTCGCAGCACTTCGCCGACGGACCATGCCTGGGCTATGCAGCCGCGGGGAAGCCACGGAGCGTCGCCATCGGCAATTTCGCTGATGGAGCCAAGCCCCGCCTGCCGCAGATGATTTTCAAATGGCGAGAGTATTTCGCGGGCGCGCTGTCGCGATTCGGCCGAGCCTGCCCGGCTGCGAACAAGTGCCGTGATAAATTGGCCGGTAAGCCACGGCCAAGCCGTGCCCATGTGGTATGCGTGATCGCGGGCGTTCTGGTCGCCCTCGTATCGGCCGCAGTAACCCACCAAGCCTGGAGCCAGAGTACGCATTCCCAATGGTGTAAGCAAAAGTCGTTCGGCAACAGCAACAACCTCTTTGGCTTGGCCCGCCGCAAGTGGTGAAAATGGCAGACTGACGGCCATAATCTGGTTGGGACGAACCGCCGCATCGGGCTTGCCATCGTCGCCGAGCACATCATACAGACAACCCGCAGACTGATTCCAAAACTTTTGTGCAAATGCCTGGCCGGTTTTTTGGGCAAGCTGCGAAAAAGACTCCGCTCGAACCGCATCGCCGGCGCTGCCGGCCACAAGCGCCATAATATTAAGCGCGTTAAACCACAGCGCGTTTATCTCGACCGGCTTGCCATAGCGCGGGGTAATAACTTTGTCGCCGATTTTTGCATCCATCCAGGTGAGTTGCACCCCCTGCTGGCCGGCACGCACCAAACCGTCGGCATCCATGCGAATGCCAAAGCGGGTGCCATCGCGGTATTTTTCAATAATCTGACAGAGCGGTGCATAGAGGTAACTGCGCAGCAGCTTTTCGTCGCCGGTATAGCGCCAATACTGGTATGCGGCCTGGATGAACCATAGAGACGCATCCACCGTGTTGTAATCAGGCTCGCTGCCTTTATCGGGAAACCGGTTCGGCGTAAGACCATCGGCTATATGATCGGCAAAGGCCACAAGTATGCCGCGGGCAGCTTCGGCGTCGCCGCGAACCAGCGTCAGGCCGGGCAGGCTGATAAAGGTGTCTCGACCCCAATCTTCAAACCATGGATAGCCGGCAATAACCGACATCTTCTCAACGCCATGGGCACTTGTGCCGCGTCGAACCAAAAACTGGTCGGCTGCCGCACTTAGCTGCGCAATAAAATCGTCATCGGGCGCCGCGACGGAAAATTGCGTTACCAGCCTCTGATGACGGGCGGTTTGCCGGGCAAGCAGTTCATCGGCCAGTGTAACCGGCGTGGGCCGGGTAGCGGCGATGATGGTGGCAGACTTCTCGCCGCTAAGGGTAAACTCAATCTGGCCCGGCGTCCAAAGGTCATCGCGGTCAGGATAACCCCGTGCGCGCTCCTGTCGAAACACAAAGTTGTACCACCAGCACGGCCCGGCATTAAAGCGATCGGCATTATGACTGATAAACACCGGCAGAGGACATTCATGACACTTCAACAGCATCATATCGCGATGCCCGCCGGTTTCGTCAAGCCACCATCCGGGCCGATTGCCAGCCGTAATAGTCGCATGAAAGTCGCGCCCGGCCAGCAGTGGGCGAACTTTCAACTGAACGCTCTGCGCTCGGGGTGGAGCCTTAACAAGCCGATAGCGAATGATCACGGCATCCTGACCATGAACCAGCGTGATGCTTTTTTCGACAATCGCATCACCGCATTGAAACGTCCATGTCGGCCCGGCCCCAACGTTAAAGGAAACGATATTTTCGCACCCTTTGGGGTCTATGCAGTCTGGAAATTCATTGGTGGAAATCGGATATTTGCGGTCGCCTATTTGCACGGTATCTTCCACACGCGAGAGCAGCACATACCGCCCGACCGGCGGATGCGCCGCCGCCACCAGATAGCCATGGTATTTGCGGCTGTTGGCGCCGGCCACCGTGCCTGAAGCGTAACCGCCGAGACCGTTTGCGCTCAACCATTCCAACGACATGGTCGCGTCAAAGTTGGAAAGCTGATTTTTTTCGAATTTGATGCTCATCGGCGTGCCTTTCCAGTTATGTCATCGTCGGCCTGCCGCAGAACTTTCGCGGGCCAACCAGCCCTTTTACTGCGCAAGCCATGCCGCAACCAGATCGCGGGCCGCATGCAAGTCGTCGCGGTGCACCATTTCAGTCACCGTATGAATATAGCGCGTCGGAACGCTTATTGTTATGGTTTTGTACCCACTGCGGCTGCGCTGCATGGCGCCGGCATCGGTACCACCTACAGGCATCAGTTCCAACTGATAAGTAATTTTTTCTTTTTTAGCCACGCTTACAAAGCTGTCCACCAGAGACCGGTCGCTTATGGACGCTCCATCCATAACCTTGATGCCGACACCTTTGCCCGCCTGCGTCACCGCCTGGTCTTCAGGAATGCCAGGCGTGTCACACGCAAGACAGGTATCCAATGCTATGGCTATGTCCGGCTCACAGCCAAAAGTTGCCGGCCCAGCGCCGCGCAGCCCCACTTCTTCCTGAACCGTAAACACGGCGTAGATATCATATGAGCTTCGTTTCAGACGCTGCATAGCCCGTACCAAAACCCATACCGCAGCGCGGTTGTCCATGGCTTGGCCACAGGCATAATCTCCAATGGCTGAAAACTCCCGAACCAACGTCACAGGGTCGCCCACACTTACCAGTTCTTTCACTTTCTTGGCGGGCAGCCCCAAATCTACAAAAAAATCGGGAATTTGATACTGCTTGCGGCGATCTTCCTCGGTAGCAAGATGCACAGGCTTGCCGGCGGGGTTCATTACGCCGATCAAATCTTTTTTACCCTGCACCAAAACCCGGTTTGCCAAAAGGTTGCGTGGGTCAAACCCGCCGACGTTGTGCACGCGTACAAAGCCTTTGTCATCTATGTGTTTGACATAAAAGCCGATCTGATCCATATGCGCAGCCAGCATAACCTTTTGCGCCGGCCCTTTACCCGCCGCACGCGTAGCCCGCTTTATGCACACAAGGTTGCCCATGGCATCCACGCGGGTTTCGTCAAACAGGCCTTCAATTTCGCGTGCTATAACCTCACGCACACGTTCTTCCCGGCCGGGCACACCCGGCGTTTCTGACAATAGCTTTAAAAACTCCACGGTATCGCTCCAAAAAAGCAGTGGCTCAAACGCACCTTATTGCATTATCGAAATACTGCGAAAATTCGCAACCCAGCTATCGGAACCTCCCCAAAATAATCGTCGCTCTGCCAACCCCGTGTATTATACTTCACACGGTCAGAATTTAGGCGTTTTTTAAGGTCTTGAAGTGCCTCACAATATCTGACATCTATCGGCATAAAGAACAACGTCGGTAAAAAAATCGTCGCATTGGGCAGCCAAGTCATTAGGCTACCGATTGCGAACAGCTTTTATAAACTGCAGAACCGCCCGGCAACGAACGCGCATATTTCCGCCGTGGCGTATCTTTAACATGGCCTGCAGCACGTTTTCATCGCTGGGTAATGGTGGAGCCAGGTGCGGCAGCCAACGGCCACGGCGTTCAATAATGGTGACGGGGGTCGTCATTTCCAGCAGACCTTCAGCCCCACGGGTTGCGCCGAATCCACTGGTGCCGCGAGCCGCGAGCGTTACACGCGGGTGCGCCGTCGGGGCTATCAGATCGTTGATGGTAATGACGCCAACCGGTAGTCGCCGTGCCAGATCGCGGGCAGCGTCGGGCGGACCAAAGATGGACGCGCCCAATTTGTAAGGACATTTATTCGCATCCTTAACTGCTGCATCGAGGCTGTCAAAACGCACCAGTGCCGCAATCGGAGCCATGACATCAGCGGTCATCAGGGCCATGTCCGCAGTCGCGTCCGCCAACACACATGGGCATTGAATTGAACCATCCTCGTGCAGATGCCCCGCAACAAGCCGGCCGCCACATTTGAGCGATTCTTTTATTATGGCCCCCGCGGTCGAAGGTCCACCGGGCACCGTCACTGGCTCGACTTGACGCAACAGTTCGCAGAGCGTTTCTTCCAGCGGTCCGGCGAGCGAGTCATGCACAAACAACCTACGTGGAGCCATACATGTGGCGCTGCGATTAAAAGTCAGCCCAAAAGCAATGGCCCGTGCAGCGATTTTAACGTTGGCTCCA
>JAJXZA010000133.1 GCA_021780285.1 Planctomycetota bacterium | reverse complement strand
ACGCTATGTTGGCCTTGGAGGCATTACATCAAAGTGACCTCTGGCAAACCTTCTGGAAATCCAAGTTTAATCGTGCCGCCTGAAAAATTGGCAGAGCCGATGCACGTTGCGTTACAAAGCATTCGCCGAGTTGCCTATTTCCCGCTAAAATCCCTGCCATGAAGACAATTGCCTACCAGCAATGCATCAACCCTACATGCAGCGCCACTTTTGATATTGGCCAGGTGCTTACTTCGTGCGACAAGTGCGGAGAACTGCTCGATATTCAATACGACTGGAGCAAAGCGAGCATGCCCAAGTCGCTCGACGCATTTCAGCAGCGCTGGCAGAACCGGCGCTTTCCGCTTGATTACTCCGGCGTATGGCGCTTTCGCGAACTCTTGCCATTTGCCGCCGATGCCATGGTCTGCACCGTCGGCGAAGGACAAACCTTTTTACAGAACGCGGTATGCCTCGGCAAAGAACTCGGCATGTGGCCCGGACAACTTTGGCTGCAGTACGAGGGCATGAACCCCTCAGGCAGTTTCAAGGACAACGGCATGACCGCCGCGTTCACCCATGCCCGCATCGTCGGAGCCCGCCGGGTTGCTTGCGCCAGCACAGGCAACACCTCGGCATCACTGGCTTTGTATGCCGCAATGAACGGCTTTCAGGGCGTAGTGTTCATCGGCTCGGGCAAAATCGCCTTTGGAAAGCTATCCCAGGCACTCGACTACGGCGCTCTAACCCTCCAAATAGAAGGTGACTTCGACACCTGCCTTGCCCGCGTGCGGCAGGTAAGCAGCCAACTCGGCCTTTACCTTATGAACAGCGTCAATCCGTTTCGCCTTGAAGGCCAAAAGACCATTATGTACCGCATCCTGGAATCGCTGAGTTGGCAACCGCCCGATTGGATTATTGTGCCCGGCGGCAACTTGGGGAATTGCTCCGCCTTTGGCAAGGCGTTTCTCGAACTGCGGCAGCACGGCCTTATAAAGCGCATTCCCCGATTGGCCATCATTAACGCCGAAGGCGCCAACACGCTTTATAGCATGGTGAAAGCAGGCATCTCCTGGAACGGTGGTCATGTAAATCAGACCGCCATTGACGCCTTTTATGCCGATATGGACCGCCGCCAACTTCATGCCCACACCGTTGCTTCCGCCATTGAAATCGGCCGCCCAGTCAATCTTAAAAAATCGCTCCGAGCACTGGACGTGATGAAGGGGGTGGTCGCCCAAGTGTCAGATAATGACATTCTTGAAGCCAAAGCCATGGTGGGCCGATTTGGCTTTGCCTGCGAGCCGGCCAGCGCGGCAACCATTGCGGGCCTGCGGCAACTGTTGGCCAATGGCACCATCTCCCGCCACGAGCGCGTGGCCTGCGTGCTTACCGGTCATGGATTAAAAGACCCCGACGCCACGGTTTATTACCACACCGGTGTTCGCACCAAAGAAGCCAAGTACCCACCGGCCGAGCCGACATGGGGCCATCTCGCCAACAAGCCCGTTCGCGTTGCCGACGACTTGCAGGCTATTATTCGCAGCCTCGGCCTCGATGAAAACTCCATTGATCAGGATGTTGCCGCCGGTTATGTGGAAACCAGCCGCGATCTACCCTTTATTGAGTATTAATCTATGGCCGTCGCCGATGGGCCGCCGCCCATGCGGGCCGCAGCAGAAAGCACAACATGACCACAACGCAACAATTTTTTACAGCCGCAAAGCTCGCCGAACATGTCGGCGGAAAACTGCTTGGCGATGGCTCGGTGCGCATTGATCGCTGCCGCTCACTCGGCTCAGCCGGGCCGCATGAAGTCAGCTTTGTTTCCAACATCAAATACCTCAAGCAGTTGGCTACCACAAAGGCCGGCTGCGTGGTGATCGGCAACGAAGTGCAACCTGAAAAAATCGCCCGCGGCGGGTTGCCCCCGCTTACTTTCATTCAAATTGCCGATCCGTATTTCGCCTTCCGACAGATCATGCTGCTGCTGCATGGTTTTCGACCTCACGATGCCGTTGGCATAGCAACGCAGGCGACCGTGGCCGCCAGCGCTCAAGTCGGCCGCAACGTCAACATTCACGCCGGTGCCGTGGTAGGCGAGCGCGTTCGCATCGGCGACAACACAACCATCTATCAAAACGTAAGCATTATGAACGATGCGGTTATCGGCGAAGGCTGCATTCTTTACCCCGGCTGCGTGGTGTACGATCGTTGTGTGCTGGGCAAACGCGTCATTCTGCAGGCAGGCGCAGTGATTGGCTGCGATGGCTACGGCTTTGCGACGCATCAGGGCGTGCATCACAAAATACCGCAAATCGGCAATGTTGTGCTCGAAGATGATGTGGAGGTGGGAGCCAACACCGTTATCGAGCGGGCCGCCATGGAAAGCACCACTGTTGGCAAGGGAACCAAGCTCGGTAACCTGGTGGTCATTGGCCATAACTGCAAAATTGGCGAGCATAATCTGCTGGTAAGCCAGGTCGGCATGGCCGGCAGTTCCAATACCGGCCAGTACGTTGTACTCGCCGGGCAAGTCGGAGTTTCGGGACACATATCCATCGGCAATCAAGTAACAGCCGCGGCGCAGGCAGGCATAACCGAAGATGTCGCCGACAAGCAGATAATCGGTGGTTCGCCGGCGATTGCCTGGCGCACAGCGCGCAAGGCGTACACACTAATCGAGCACCTGCCCGAATTCGCCAAACGCCTGCGCGAGCTTGAAGCCCTTGCCGAAAAGGTCAAGGCCAGCCTGCCCGATTCAGATAAAACAAGTCCGTAACCGACCCCGCGCCACGGGCCGAAAACCTTTTCAGGCCCTGCCCCCATTGCACACCTGTTGCATCTTGCCTTTTTAGCAAGAAGCGCAATCTACTTTTCAGCCGAGGATGTCAAACTCCCCTGCACCGGCCGAGATAGGCTTCTGCGGCATGGGGCAAAGTGTCGAGACTTGACCTTACCCGCGCACCGCGGCCAGCGCGGCGGCGTAGTCAGGCTCCTGCGCTATTTCAGGCACAAGCTGCGAGTAGACAACCTTGCCGGCCGGATCTATCACGACCACCGCCCGTGCGAGCAGACCCGCCAGCGGGCCGTCGCTTATCGTAAGACCATAGCGCTGCCCAAACTCGGCATGGCGAAAGGCCGAAACCGGGTGAACTTTGGCCAATCCTTCGGCGCCACAGAAACGCTTAAGCGCAAATGGCAGGTCTTGCGAAGCGCACAACACCGTTGCATTCGGGTGTGCTGCGGCCTGTTCATTAAACTTACGAACCGACGTGGCACACACCGAGGTATCAATACTCGGAAATATATTCAGCACCACCCACTTGCCGGCCAATTCTTTCAGCGGCAGTTCGCTTAAATCGGCACGGGTAAGGGTAAAGTCAGGGGCCGCAACGCCGGTGGCTGGTAAATTGCCTGAGGTATGAATGGGCGAACCCTTAAAGGTAACAGTTGCCATGATGTGTCCTTTACTAAATGCACGTTAAATGCTTTTCTCTGCGACGTCGCAAGAGCGTATCACAGACGATTCTAACGCCAAGTTGTACTTGAGGGCAAAGCATCACCAGGCCTGCACCACAAATCAGAAACCTTTATGCGGCTGAATTGTTGTGCCTGAAAGCAGCGCCGCACCGTGGCAGCTTGGCGTGTTCCCGCCGGCACGGCGTCATCGCCTCAAGATGTAATACAGGCAATTTGGCAAAAGATGTACCACCCTCCGCGACCCCTTCCTTTGCGCCAAAACTGCAGTTGGCAGCGGATTGCCGTTTTCGTCAAGCGCAGTAATTGCAAGCGGAGCGCCCGGCAGGCTGGGCACCGCAACCGTCGCGGCTATATTGCGAATGTTCCAAGGCCCGGCCCCCATGGCTGTAATTATGTGGTTGCGCACCTTAAAGCCAAAAGGCTTTTCACGCGTCATAACCTGCAGCAGCATTTTGTGGGATTGCGCAATGGGACGATTGTCCATCGCAACCAACAGTATCGCACCAAAGGCATTGCTGCTATTAAACACAACATGGCCCAACTGCACCCGCCCCGCTTTTTTCAAAAACCCGATAACTCCTCTGGCCTGGGGGCTGTTAAGCGTCACGAAACCCGTATGGTAGTTCCAAAAAAGCTGGCCAGTTGCAGCTTTCACGGTGCCGGCATCGGTATTGATATATTGGCGGCAGTTGGTCATATGCTGGCTGAACCGGGCTGCGCCCTCGCTGCGGACAATGCGGCCCACATCAAATAAAAGCGGGTTAAACCGCTGACCCGATGCGTAGGCGCCCGCAGCGCCACGACCGTTTGCGGCGGTGTTATTGCCCAGCCATTGCGGGTCCATATTGGCGGGGCCTGCGGCTGCCGAGCCGTGAAGTGCAAATAATTGCCGCAGGGTTAAAGCCTGTTCAAAAACCACTGGCCCTCGCCTGAGCATATCACCTCGAAACAGCAGCGCCACCGCCGGA
>JAJXZA010000039.1 GCA_021780285.1 Planctomycetota bacterium | reverse complement strand
CCTGTTATATGAGCATATAGAGCGTGTGGTAAGCCGCTACGGCCCGCAGGTGGTGCTGTGGAACGTGCTAAGCGGGCTGCATGTCAATGCGCAATTTTCGTTTACGTTTGACCAAATTATGGACCTTACTCGTATGGCGGTCGGTCTGGTTAAAAAGGTTATTCCCAGCGCTCAAACCATGATTGAAGTCACCCAGCCCTGGGGCGAATACTACGCGCGCAATCAGCGAAGCATTCCACCGTTGTTGTATGCTGAAATGGCGGTACAGAGCGGCATTACCTTTGACATGCTGGGCCTGCAGTTGAGCTTTGGAGTGCCCAAGGATGGTTGCTGGCAGCGCGACTTATTTCAGATCAGCGCGCTGGTGGATCGCTTTGCCCCCTTTGGCAAGCCGCTGGTGATTACCAGGTTGGACGTGCCCAGCAAGCCGCTGGAAGGGCAAGCCGGTGGAGGCGTATGGCGGCGTCCCTGGAACGACCAGCACCAGGCCAAATGGCTTGAGGCGGTGGTGAACATACTGTTAAGCAAGCCTTTTGTGGATGCCGTCTGTTGGAGCCGCCTTGCCGATGCCGAAGATGCGAGCGTGCCGTCTGCAGGGCTGTTGGCACAGGATTTAACGCCCAAGCCTTCGTTTGAAACGTGGGTGAAAATGCGGCGGGCGGTGCTGTCTGTTAGGCAGAACGCGGCAAAACATGCCGAGGCGGCCAAAGCGGCCAAGCAAACCAACGCCTGATGAGCCAAGCTCGCTGCCACAGCAAACGCCTCGGAGAGTTGACGATTGCCTGCTGCTGATAATCCAGATACACCAACCGAATCCGGCGGCACAGGGCCTATGAATGCGGCTGCCGCGAAAAATGCGGGCCAACCGCCGGATGCGTTATCTCAAGGCGAGGCATGGGGTTGGACGCGCGCACATCAACTGAGTTTGGCGATTCTTCTGGCGGTGCTGCTGGTGCTGCTTGCGGTGCAGCAGCGACGGCAGAGTGCGTACTGGCATGGAACGGAACTGCGCATAGAGCATACGGCGCTGCCTGATTATCGCATTGATGCTAACACCGCCGACTTTGCATCGCTGACGCGATTGCCGGGCCTTGGCCCGGCAAAGGTGCGGCGATTGCTGGCGTATCGTACGGCATTTGAAAAAGCGCATCCGGGGCAACCGGCTTTTGTGCGCCTGGCCGACTTGCGCCGCATTCGTGGTTTTGGCAAAGATACGCTTGATAAAATCAGCCCGTTTTTACGCTTTGCCTCCGCAGCGACGGCAACCCATCCTGCCGTCAGCACGCGCCGGTAGGCATGACCGGGCACTTGGCCTTTACTGCGCTTTGACCGCTTTGAGCAGTTCTGGCGTGAGTTGCGCGGCGGCCATCGCGGGCGAGCCGGTCATGCGGCAACCCGCCGCGCGGGCATGTCCGCCGCCGCCAAAATGGGCGCAGATGGCGCTTACGTCTATGTGGGTTTTACTGCGCAGATTAACGCGTGTGCGGCCGTCGTCGGTTTCGGATAGCAGCGCCACAACTTCGACGGTGCCGACACTCATGGGCCAATCCACCAGACCATCGGTTTGCCACGACTCCGCGCCGGCCTGAATAAAATCATTTTTAGAAAGTGTCATGACGGCAATTTGCTGTTGTCCCAAATATTGCAGGCTTGCCAGAGCTGCAGCCATAAGCCGCAGCTTGGCCGGCGATTCCTGCTGCGCCAACTGCCGATACATGGCAGCCGGCTCTACGCCTGTGGCCAGGAGTTGCCTGGCCAATGCGTGCGTGCGCGGTGTAACGCTGTCAAATCGAAACCAGCCGGTATCGCCAACGAGTCCGGCATAGAGCGGCTCGGCGATGGCATGAGACAAGGGGACGTTGAGCGGTGTGAGCAAATCGGCGATGAGTTCCACGCATGCTGCCGCGGAGGTATCGCAGGCCATTACCGAAGCGATGTTGTCGCCTGTGCGGTGATGGTCAATGACCAGTGTGGTCGCCCGCCGCTGCAAAATATAGTCGCGGCCGCCCTCAAGCTGCGAAACCGAATGCGTATCCACAAGTAGTATGCCGTCGAAATTCGGCAGAGCCGGCACCTTGCCGGCGGCCGCAACACCAAGGCTGATACGGGAGATCGGCTCGGCGCCGGCATACAAAAACTCCAGGGTGGGCGGCACCGGCGTGATATCTATAAGCGTGGGCCTGATGCCCAGCGAATGCAGCGCCCGGGCGCAGGCAAGCTGCGAACCAATTGCGTCAGGATCGGGCCTGGCATGGGTAAATATGCCAACCGTCGAACAGTCTTGCAGACGCTGCGCAATGGCCGCAAGGTCGGCCTGCACTTTTTCTTCTTCAGCAAGGGTGGTGGCGCGGAGGGTCACGATGCATGCTCCTTTGCAATTGCACCGGCGGGTGCCGGCTGATGTGGTATGGGGCCAGGATGATCGGCTGCGGTTGGCAGCGGCTGGCTTTGCACAGCCTGCCGCACCCGGGCGACGTCAAACTCGATTTGTCGCTTAAGCGCTTCCACCGAGGCAAATTTCTGCTGATCGCGCAGCCAGCGGAAAAATTGCAGATCAAGTTCATGGCCGTAAATATCGCCCGAAAAATCGAGCAGATGAGCCTCAAGCGTGCTTGCCGCACCGTCAAATGTGGGGTTGTTGCCGATGCTTATGGCTGCAGGGTAGCGCTTCGCGCCCAAGATGCCCCAGCCGCTGTAGACGCCGGCCGCCGGAATGGCCTGATACGTATGAATGTTGGCTGTGGGCCAGCCAATGGTACGGCCGCGGGCAGCGCCTTGCTCCACGCGTCCGCGAATAGCGTAGGGTCGTCCAAGGGTGATGGTCGCATCGCGCACTCTGCCTTGGGCAATAAGCCAGCGAATAAGCGAGCTGCTTACGTCCACCAGTGTTAAATCGCTAAGAGCTGCGGCCGCGGTAGCGACAATGGTGGGCTGAATATGAAACTCCTGCCCGCGTTCAATAAGCGTTTGCACGGTGCCCTGCGCCCGGTGACCGAATGTAAAATTAGGCCCTTCCACCATCCAACGGGCGGCGAAGGTGTCGCGTACGATATGACGCAAGAAGTTGTCCGCCGACATGCCTAAAAACGCGGCGTTGGCCTGTTGCACCACAAGTACATCCGGTGAAAAGCCGGCCAACAGGTCCAGTCGCTGCGACAGCGTAAGCAGCGGGGCGCGTTTAATTTCGGGTTTGATAACGGCAAGCGGGTGCGGGTCGAATGTTAAGATAACCAGCGGACAGCCTTCGCGCCGGGCTATGGCCGCCGCGGCGGAGAGCATCTGCTGGTGTCCGAGATGTACTCCATCAAAATTGCCAACCGAGAGCACGCCTCCGCGAGCCGCCGATGGAAACTCCGCAATGTCACCAATAACCTTCATCCCGCGAAGTATAAGAGAGGTGTGCATAAGGCAACAACCGTAAGGTATGTCAGAAAAGCGGCTGCGCGACCGCTTGCCTCATGCGTCAGCGAGGTTCGGCGGTGGTACGAGGACGAAGTGATTTGGCTCATGCATGGTAGAGGTAAGTTGAGAAGCCGCCGCTCCGCAGATGCCGTGTCAGCAGCCCAACATCGCGGCCATAGCTTCTCAGCCGCTTTGTTACGCCAATACCGGTTGCTGTTGGCGGCGTGGTTGATTGGCCAGTGCCCTGGCTATGCCGGGTAGAACATAGTGACGGGCGACGGCATCCCAGCTCATTTTTTCTGCCAGGGCGTACCCGCGCTGCAAAAACTCGTCAATTTGCCTGTCGGTGGTGGGCAGGCGGCGATGAATTTCATCGGCGAGCCGCGCCGCAGTGGCGGTTTCGATGGTATCGCGCGTTTCGCGTGTAATCGCCAGGCAGTCTTCAATGCGGGCGATTTTAAGCTCCGGAGCCACGGTGTAGTCGGCTTCAATGACGTTGGGGGTTGGGCTGTTGCCCGCGGCATGACGCGCAAAACCGGCGCAGCCGCAGAGCGAAGTGAACAGACATATACCGCCAAAAGAAATCGGCTCCACCTGCGCAATGCCAAAGGGTTCGTAAATAGATTGCCCAAATTCCAGATCAGAACCCTGGCGAATGTCCATAAAGTCCATGTCGGCGGGCATGCGCTGACCGCAGGTTTGGCGCGTGAAGCCAAATTGATTGATGTAAATAACCTTGGCGGCGCAGCTTCGGGCGTTAAACTCCTGCACGCCGGCGTAAAATGCCGCCTCGCCGCCGGTAAGGTCGGGGTAGCCTTCGCGGTGTGCAACGGGCCATCGGTAATCTTTTTCCATGTTCAGGACGTCGTCGCTCCGGCGCGCCGAGGTTTCGGTGGAAAGCACCAGCAGCACGGCGCGCTTATGCTCGCGGGCCAGGCGGGTTTCGAGTTGCTCCATCATGCGGATGTCACGCCACAAACCTTTGGAAAGCACCATGCGGGTCACATGTGTGAATACATAGTCCGGCTCAAAGCCCAGCAACTTGCCTATATAACGTTGCAAACGCCTGCGCGAGGCCAGCTTGTCGGCAAGGCTGATTTTAAATGCCGGCACGCCGTTGTAGGCGAGGTCAATGTTGCGCGACTCGAATGCCTGATTAAGAAAGCGAAACTCCCGCACAATGTAATCGCCCACGGCAAAGATGTTGTCGCAGTGGCGGGCGGCATCCACCAGAGGATATTTGTAGAAATGATCCTGTGGGCCGAAAACATCGTTGACGTCGAGTTTCTGCCGGTGGGCGAGTTCCAGCGCGTTGTAAAACGTGATGTCGTGCCCGGCGTGCGCTTCAACGATGCGGCGCATGGGGGCCACCTCGTGCGCATAAAAGACGGTACGAAAGCGTTCGGGGTTGTTGAGCATGGCGGCCAGAGCGGTAGGCATGCCCATGTACTCATGCGATAGAATCACCGCCGGATCAGGCCCATCGGGGCAGCCGATGGCGTGCAGAGCTTCGAGGGCCGGCTCGGCGATGCGGCAGTATTGTTCATAATCCCAAATATACTCATACTTGCTGGATTCGATGCCGAACTCTTGAAAGAGCCGAAATTTAAACAGGTTGATTCGCTGCTGATCGTAGTGATTTACATTAAACAGCAGCACCTCCGGATAAGCCCGGATGCCGGTGACCGAATCAAAAAACGCCTTGCGGCCATAGACGATATTGACGTGATATTTGCGCTCAATTTCAGCAAATGCGCCGCCAAACGGGTGGCGGACGATGCCGTCAATGGAACTGTACAGCACCTCGCCGTCAGACCCGAGTCGCGAGTGGCCCGGGCCATCGGTTGAAAACAGCGGGCCAACCAATATGTCGCGATCAATATCTTCGGAATATGCTTTGGACGTTAACAGACCGTGAAGCACCGCACCGATGCCGCCGATTTTCTGCACAGCCTCGTGCGTGACGTGAACGACAGATTTCATCAATTAACTTCCTGTTACGGGTGACTCGAACGCCGGCATAAACAAAAACGCCGTGACGCAATGCCTACAATCGGCAATTTATCTTATCGGGCTATAGGGTTACATGGGGCGATTCTGGCAAAGCCGCCGCACCACGGCAAAAAGCCTCATTCAATGCCCGCGTTGCGGAATTCAGCGCCATGCGGCGGGCTTAGAGAGCTTCAAGGCTAAGCTCGCCGCGTATAGAATAGCACCCGGCGAGTGAAAAGGCACTCGTGGCAACCCTTGGGGGCAAGAGTTGGGGCGCGGCGGAAAGCCTGCCCGACAACCAGGCAAACGAGTGCACAATGGATGATCAAACAGCCTATGCCCTGAACGCTCTGGTGCAGCGCCATTACAACGTTGGCCGCATTGTGCGATTCAGACCGGTGCAGCGCGGGCGCCAGTGTGAGTCGTATGAACTTCTGACGGCAGGGGGCCATGAGTATACGCTTCAGGTGTACCTGCCGGAGTTCACGCAGGAGCTACTAGACCGCACCGCGGCGGTGCTGGAGCTTATGTCGCAGAATGGGTTTCCGGTGGGGTGCCCGGTGGGCCTGAAACAGCAGGACGGTTTAATTGCGTGTGCGGGTCCGCAGAACCGCCTTATGCTGTTGCTGGACATGTTGCATGGCCAAAGTCTGCCGGTGGAACAATGGAGTGAACAGGATTTGTCGCAATTGGGCTTGCGCCTTGCGTGGATGCACCGGGCTTTGGCGCATTTGCCATTTCCGCCGATCGGTCGTTTCAGCGGCAATATGCTGCGAGTGGCGGCGGCAGGTCACGAAATGCGTGCCGCACGCATTGCCGCAGCCGTTGGAAACGAAACATTTGAGAAATTGGCTGCAATAAAGCCGCCTGGTGAACCGGTACCGGGGCATGGCGCGTTCGATCCGGCGGCAATCATGCTCGATGGTGACCGACTTATCACCGCCATAACCGACTGGGGCTCCGTGGGCATGGGTACGTCAGAAAGCGACATTGTTGACGCGTTGGTTATGTGGTGCGTGCAGGCGGATGGCACGGGTATATATCCCCGTGCCAAGGCATTTTGTGAAGCCTATTTTTCGCTTGCCGATGGCAAAGCGTTTGATTGGGGCGATGCGGTGCGGCAATGGTGCGTGCACCGCGGAGCCGAGGCGGTTGCGGGCCGCCGTCCGCTGCCGCGCGGGTTTGCGGATATAGCACGCGATCCGCAAGCCCTTGCCGGCATGCTGGCCGGCGTTCATCTGGATTAACCCGCCCAAGGCAGTGCCGCATGTTGGCCGGGTAGACGCTGCAGCCTTGCGCCGCTGCGCGGTGCGTTTGACACTGTAAGCGAATAGCGGCCGGGGTTATACTTTGCCGCAACAGGAGCATGATGACCATTATGGCCCAACAACTTCAGGATAATGCCGTTACCCAAGCCCGCAGCGATGTTGCGTGCCCCGAAGCGTACTATTCGCTGGTGGTGCCGATGTACAACGAGCAAGATTCGGTTCAGGAACTCTACGAGGGACTAAAACGCAACGGCGACAAGCTGGGCAAGGCTTATGAAATTATTTTTGTGGATGATGGCAGCAAAGATCAAACCTACAACAAACTTGCCGCGATAGCCGACGCCGATGCACGTGTGGTGCTGGTGAAACTGCGGCGCAATTTCGGTCAAACGCCGGCTTTGGCGGCGGGCTTTGACTATGCCGGCGGTGAGGTCATCATCGCCATGGATGGCGATTTACAGCACGACCCGGATGAAATACCTAAATTTGTCGCCAAAATCGCCGAAGGCTACGATGTGGTTTCAGGCTGGCGCGAGCGGCGGGTGGATGGCTTTTTCCTGCGGCGTTTGCCCAGCGCCACGGCCAACAAGCTAATTCGCAAAATTTCGGGCGTGGAGATTCACGACTTCGGCACGACGTTCAAGGCTTACCGCCGCGAGGTGCTCGAGCATATCAATCTTTACGGCGATTCGCATCGGTTTATTCCGGCGCTGGCGGCCATGGCCGGGGCCACCATTACCGAGGTGCCCATTCGCAACATCAATGCGCCGTATCGGCCGAGCAATTATGGTATTGGTCGCACCTTTCGCGTGCTGCTGGACCTTTTGACCATTAAGTTTCTGAACAGTTACCTTACCCGGCCGCTGCATCTGTTCGGCAAGGTGGGGCTGGCCTCGATGGCGCTATCGTTTGTGATCGGGGTGTTTTTGCTGGCGGAAAAAATCGCCGGCTACAGCATTCTCGCAGCGCACGGGCCGCTGCTTATTTTGGGGGCGCTGCTGTTTTTAATGTCGCTTATGTTTTTTTCAACCGGGCTGTTGGCGGAGCTTATCGCTCGCGTTTACTTTGAAGCCCAAGGCAAACGGGTTTATACCGTTCGTGAAGTTCGTATGGCCGGGCGCACCCTTACGCCTGCTCGCCTGCGGCAGATGCCGCCGCTGGCGTAGCGTCGAGTTGCCGCCTGAGCATTTTATGCAGCGTGTCGGCCTAACGCCGTCGCGGCAAAATCATGGAGATATAGCCCTGATGAGCATCGCAACGTCATACGCTTCGCAAGGCGGCGCACCGAACGGACGCTTGAATGACCCAGCCGACTGGCATATAGGTCATGGCTGGGCGCTGGCAATTATCGCGGCTTTTGCGCTGCCGTTGTATTTGATTTGTTTGGGCACCGGTCAAGCTCGCGACATGATGGAACTGTTTAACCTGGTGCCGGTGCGCGAGTGTTTTCGCGATCATCATTGGCTGTTGCCGACGCTGAACGGTTTCCCACGCATGCAGAAGCCGCCTTTGCCCGTGTGGATTCCGGCGGCTCTGGCAGAGCTGTTTCATAGCGACAATTTATGGGTGGTGCGCTTGCCTTCGGTGGTGCTGGGCCTGCTGACCTGCTGGGCCACCTACGGCATCGGCTGCTTTAGCACCCGCGATCGGCGGCTGGGGCTGCTGGCGGCGCTCGTGTTGGCCAGCATGGTGGTGTTTGTGCGCCAGGCGAGGCTCGCGTCGTATGACATATATTCGACGGCGTTTATCACGGTAGGCGTTTGGGCGCTGATGGGCATGATAGAGCAGGCACAGCGCTGGTGGGCGTGGGCTGCTTTAGCCGGTATTGCCTTTGGGCTGGCGGTGCTGAGCAAAGGGCCGGTTCCGCCCGCTTATGTGTTGGTTCCGTTTGTAATTTGGATGCTCTGGTTTAGGCGGCGGCCCGCGAGCAACTGGTGGGGGCTGCTGGTGGCCGCTGTGGTATCGGTGATGGTATTTATGCCGTGGCTCGTCGCGGCCAATGCCCGCTACGAATCGCAGTATCATGCCAGCGGTTGGGCCGTATGGATCAGCCAGTTTGTCAAATATGTCGCCCGGCCGGGTCGGCAATATACCGATACCCGCTGGTATTATTTTGGCATGCTGGCATGGGTGTTTCCGTGGACGCCGGCGTTGATAGGCGGTCTGGCCCTGCCGTTCTTGCCGGTGCGGTCTGATCCGCCTCCGAGCCGGCAGGAATCGCAGGCTCGCTGGATGTTCTGGTTGGTGCTCATTCTGGGTTTGGCGCTTTTAACACTGCCCCATCAAAAGAAGCAGAGATATGCGTTGCAGCAGTTTCCGTTTGCGGCGCTGCTGGCGGCGGCTGTCTGGCAGGAGTTTGTGCGTCTACGCCGCAGTGCGCCCATTGAGGCCGCCGCCAGGATTTTATTGGCGTCGCAGGCCATTATTATGCTCGGTTTGGGCATTGGGTTGCTTGGTTTTATTCCGGTGGTGCTGGCCTCACATGCCAAACCTCTTTATGAAGATCAGTACACGCTTATGCAGCGCATTTACTTTTTGCGACCGGCGCTCAATGTTTTGGGTGTAGCCGGCTGGGGTGCGGCCGCGGTTGGATTTATCGTGCTGGGCGTGCGATTGTGGAAGGATCAGTTTGGCCGCAGGTTTGGCAACAGCTTTATATGGTATGCCGCGGGCGCATGGCTTCTTATGCTGACCACCACCTGGGCTTACAGGGCGGGTGCCGGCTATCAGGTCAGCCCTTACCGTGCGCCAGTACGGCAACTTATGCAGGTGGCGCACCATGCCCCGGTGTATACGCTGCATGGCGATACGCCCTGGCTCGGCACGCTTTATTATGCTGGCGAGATAATGCCATCGCTTTCGCGGGCACAGTTGGAAGCAAAAATAAAACAGCATACGCCCGTGTACGTGCTCACGCGCGATGCAGCGCCGTTTGCGCCGCGATTGCAAAAGGCGTGCTCCCAAACACACGCAGAGGCACAAATAATAGATCGCATATTTGACGGCCATTACCACCAAACTCTCTACAAGATTACCCGAATCGCCGCAGATGCGCAAACGCCGTGATGATTAACTACCGAAGATGCGGGGTGCCGACCACCGATCCGTACCGGCATGTTTGTGGGGAATGTATTCATCGTTTCTACTTTCGTTTAAGTTGATTCTGCATTATTGTGATGCTGGCTTTTAACAGGAGTGTAAAGATGGCTCTTAGCAACCGAGACCTTTGGCAGCGTTACAAAAAATATATCTGTGTATGCCCCAAAATCGGCCTGACACTTGATATAAGCCGTATGAACTTTTCGGACGGCTATATCAAAGAAATGACCCCTCGTATGCAGGCGGCCTTTAACGCCATGGAAGCTTTGGAAAAGGGCGCCATCGCCAACGCCGACGAAAACCGCATGGTGGGCCATTACTGGCTGCGCGATGCCAAACTGGCTCCAACACCCGAAATAACCGCCGAAATCGAACAGACGCTGGAAGCGATCAAAAGCTTTGCCCGCGATGTCGCCAAAGGCGTGGTGCGGGCCTCCAACGGGAAAAAGTTTACCGACCTGCTGGTAATCGGCATCGGCGGTTCAGCGCTTGGACCGCAGTTTGTGGCCAACGCATTAGGCTCCGGACGCGACCGATTGGCGGTGCATTTTTTTGACAACACCGACCCCGATGGCATGGATGTGGTCTTGCGTGCGGTGGGCCGAAATATCGCGCGGACTTTGGTAGTCGTTATCAGCAAGTCTGGCGGCACCAAAGAGACTCGCAACGGCATGCTTGCGGCGCAGCGGGCATTTGCGTCGGCTGGTGTGGCCTTTGCGCCGCATGCCGTGGCTGTTACAGGAGCTGGCAGTGAGCTTGATAAAACCGCAACAGCCCAGGGCTGGCTTAAACGCTTTCCCATGTGGGATTGGGTTGGCGGCCGTACGAGTGAACTATCGGCGGTGGGTCTGCTGCCGGCGGCTCTGCAGGGCATTAACATTGATCAATTGCTCGCCGGCGCTCGCGATGCCGACATTGTCACACGCAAAGCCGATGTGCTTGCCAACCCGGCCGCATTGCTGGCGCTGATGTGGTACTACGCCGGCGAAGGCCGCGGCCGCAAGGACATGGTTGTGCTGCCCTATAAAGACCGGCTGCTGCTGCTAAGCAAATACCTGCAGCAGTTGGTGATGGAATCGCTGGGCAAACAACTTGACCGCAGCGGACAGGTGGTGCATCAAGGCCTTGCCGTTTATGGCAACAAAGGTTCGACCGACCAGCATGCCTATGTGCAGCAACTGCGCGAGGGCGTGAATAACTTTTTTGTAACGTTTATTGAAGTGCTGGAAGACCGGGCCTTTGCCGACCGTAAAGAGTCGGTTTGCGATCTTGAGGTTGAGCCACAGGTGCGAAGCGGCGATTATTTAAGCGGCTTTTTTCAAGGTACGCGCCGGGCGCTTTACGAAAACCAGCGTGAAAGCATTACGATAACAGTTAGCGATGTCAGCTCGCGGAGCGTAGGCGTGCTGATTGCATTGTTTGAGCGGGCGGTGGGGCTGTATGCCGAACTGATCAATATTAACGCCTACCATCAGCCGGGTGTTGAAGCCGGTAAAAAGGCGGCGGGTGCCGTGCTGTCGCTGCAGGCGAAAGTGCAAAAGCACATGACGGCCGGTGGTGCAGGCACCGCTGAGCAGATCGCCCATGCCATTGACGCCGCTGATGAGGTTGAAACCGTGTTTCATATATTGCGGCATCTCGCGGCCAACGATGGCCGCGGCGTTGCGGGCAAGCCCATTAAGGCTATTTATGATACGGTGTTTGAGGCGGCAGCACAGCAATAAATTTTGCGGGCAGGGGACGGAATATTCAACATGAGTTTGGTGCGCAGCAACATTGGAGCCATGCACGGGTATACGCCCGGCGAGCAGCCGGGGGATGTATCGGTTATTAAGCTCAATACCAACGAAAATCCCTATCCGCCGTCGCCCAAGGCCATTGAGGCCATACGGCAGGTTACGCCGGAGCAACTTCGCCGCTATCCCAATCCGGACGCCCGGGCATTTAGGTTGGCGGCCGCAAAGGTGCATGGTGTCTCACCGGATATGATTATTGCGACCAACGGCGGTGACGAATTATTAAGCATTGTGGTGCGAGCGTGCGTCGGCGAAAACGACACCATTGCCTGGCTTGAGCCGGGCTACTCGCTCTACCCGGTGCTTGCGGCCATGCAGGCCGCCCGACCCCTGCCAGTGCAATATGAAGTTCAGGGCAACGAGTGGAAATTGCCCAAGGGATTGGCGGGCATCAATGCCAGGCTGTTGCTGATTGTGAATCCTAATGCACCGTCCGGCACACTGACGCCGGTGGAGCAACTATCAGAGTTGGCGGCCGGTTTTGGCGGGCTGCTGCTGGTGGATGAAGCTTATGTGGATTTTGCCCCGCAAAGCGCTCTGCCTTTGCTGCAGCGGCACAGTAACGTCATTTTGCTACGGTCCATGTCGAAGGGCTATGGCTTGGCGGGTTTGCGCTTTGGTTATGGCATAGCGCAGCCGGGGCTAATCGCCGAATTGAATAAGGTTCGCGACAGTTACCCCTGCGATGCCTTGGCGATAGCCGCGGCCACCGCCGCCCTGCAAGATCAGCCCTATGCCCAAAGCACCCGGCAAAGGGTCATTGCCGAGCGGGAAGCCTTGATGCAAAAGCTGCGAGCGAAAGGTTTTGACATTCCATCAAGCCACAGCAACTTTATTCTCGCAACTGTGCCGGCCGGCCGGGATGCCGCGGTGCTTTATCAGCAGCTTAAGGACCGCAATATTCTGGTGCGCTATTTTGCGCTGCCCGGGCTGCTGGATAAGCTGCGTATAACAATCGGCACACCAGAACAAAACAACGCCTTGGCAACGGCTATAACATTTCTGCTGTCGTAAATATTTAGTGTGCGAGCAAGGGGTTGCGCAACGACCTGTTTACCAAAGAGTTCGCCGAGGGCGCGGAGATTTTCTTTTTATCACGATCCTGACCACGAACGGAACAACGGCCACCGGGATGACCGGGTTAAGGGCGCGATTGCGCATTGACGGTGCGGCCGCGGTACAAAAATGTGCCGGTGGATATGACGACAGGTTGCACACTGCGAATTAGCACGGGGCCTGCGCAGCGGAGCAAATTAGTTGGTTGCCTGGAGTCGCTGGTATCGGGCCAGTGCTGTAAGAGGGAAATAGAGGCGGTAGAGATGGTACTTAAGGTAAAAAACCCGTGGAAAGCCGGTGCCGGTGAACCAAGGCTCATCCCAGTCGCCTTCGGGGGTTTGGTTTTCGACGAGCCAGTTGATAGCGCGCACAACGGCCGGGTCTTGAGCACCGGCGACGGCCATAAGGCCCATGGCACCCCATGCGGTTTGGGAAGGAGTGCTTGGGCCGCGGCCTTTGAGTTCGGGGTTGTCATAAGTTTGGCACGATTCGCCCCAACTGCCATCGGGCTTTTGGCAGGAGCGCAGCCAGTCGGCGGCGCGGCGGATGAATCGTTGATCCATCGGCTCGCCAACGCTTCGCAGGCCGGTCAACACCTGCCAGGTGCCGTAGATGTAATTAACACCCCAGCGACCAAACCAGCAGCCCTCCTTTTCCTGCGTTTCTTTCAGAAAGCTAACGGCTTTGCGGACGGCGGGGTGGTCGTATTTCAAACCGTTGTGGCCCAGACATTCGAGTGTGCGGCCGGCGATGTCGGGGCATGAAGGGTCTTGAATGGCGTTATGATCGGCGAAGGGCACATGCTCGAGAATGGGGCGGCTGCGGGTGCGGTCGAACGCGGCCCAACCGCCGTCATCATTTTGCATGGCCAACAGCCAATTGACGCCGCGTTTTACGGCAGCGGCGGCAGTTGGCCCGCCGGCTCGCTTGAGCGCCATGGCGACCATGGCGGTGTCGTCCACATCCGGATAGTGGGGATTTTCGAACTCAAAAAACCATCCGCTCGGTTCGACATCAGGACAGTTTTTGGTCCAGTCGCTGCCTATGCGACATTCCTTGGCAAGCAGCCACTGGGAGGCCTTTTGGGCGACAGGATCGTCGGGTGAAATTTGCGCCTCGGCCAATGCATGCAAGGCGATGCCGGTATCCCAGACCGGCGACCAGCAGGGCTGAATACGAATGGTATCGCCATCGCGAATAAAGAGGTCTTTGAGATCGCGATGAGCCTTTTGAACCACAGGGTGGTTGTCGCTATAGCCTAAAATGCGAAGCACAATGAGGATATAAACCATAGGCGGAAAAATGGCTCCGAGGCCTTCTGAACCTTCCAGATGTTCGAGCAGCCATTTCTCGGCTTCGCGAATGGCGCGTGGCCTCAGGGGCGTAACGGCCGTCTTTTCGTAGCGTTTAAGTGAGAGGTCTATGAGCAGAAACATCTCGCGCCAGCTTCGGGGGAGGCCTTTTAGTTTGCCGGCGGCGCTGTTGGCGGCGGCCATGTCGTTGAAGAGTTCCAAGATGCCCTGTTCGGGAGAGAGCTTGCGCACGGGACGAAATGCGCTGACAATAGCCAGCGGCAAAATCATGGTGCGGCTCCAGGCGGAGACGGCATAAAGATTAAAGTAAATCCATTTGGGAATAAGGATAATTTCAGGCGGGATGCTGGGGCAGGCATCGTAGCTTATTTGGCCAAGTGCGGCGAGGTAAAACTTGGTAAAGCTATTGCATAGCTCCGCTCCGCCAAGCTTTCGGACAACATCGCGCGCAACCCGCATGTGAGGGGCGTCTACATCGTCGCCAAGGAGCTTGAGGGCAAAGTAAGCCTTGACGGTTCCTGCCAAATCACTTGGACCACCGGGAAAAAGCGTCCAACCGCCGTCTGCTTGCTGCAGGCTGCGGAGATAATTGGCAATGAGAGGAAGGTCGGGATCACTTTCCTGTTCGAGGATGAATTTCAGAAGAATGTATTCGGATTCAAGGATGCTATCGCCTTGGAGCTCGCCTACCCAATATCCTTTGGGGTGCTGCTTGCGGAGCAGTGCATCTTGAGCTAGTTGCAGGGCGCGTATGGTGGATTTGCCTTCAGACAGCGTGGATGGCATTGGTTCTAGCCTCGGAGAAATTTCGGGAAAACGAACATCGGCAAAGCTTGGGGCGACATCAGCGCGATATACATCAATCCGGTCCATAATAAAGGCTTTTTCCCCGCTTTAGGCCCATTTGCAGGGCGGTTCTCATCTTGTTACCGAATGCCCCAAACGGCTAACGTGACCCACCCGCGAAACTGATAAAAGGTTAGCAGAAGTTTAATGAGGCGGCAACATAGAATGAGCCGAACGTCTGGCCTGGTGGCGACCTATAAATCTGGCGATGAGCGGCGAAACGGCTATTTGAATTTGAGCTTTACAAGCGACGGGTCACTTTGCGGTCGCGGCTGTGGGTTCATATCGCAAAGGGTGTCGTGGACGATGCGAGCCACATGATAGTCGCGTACCCATTTATGGTTTGATGGCACGATGTACCAGGGGGCGTGCGACGTTGAGGTATTGGAGATGGCCTTTTCGTAAGCTCGCTGGTATTGGTCCCAAAATGGCCGTTCGGTAAAGTCGGCTTTGGAGAGCTTCCAGTTTTTTGTTGAATCCTGCTGGCGGGCCAAAAAGCGGATTTTTTGCTCCTGCTTAGAAATATGCAGGAAGAACTTAATAACACGGGTATTGGTTTGAACCAGCAGACGCTCAAAGTCATTAATTCTAAAAAAGCGGTCGCGCCAGATATGTTTATGGTGTTGGAGATATGGTGGTAAAAGATGATCGGCATGAACTCGCGCAATGAGCACATCTTCATAATGCGAGCGGTTAAAAATGCCCAGCGAACCACGAGGTGGAACGGCTTTGTGTATACGCCATAAGAAATCGTGTTGCCGTTCAAGTTCGCTGGGCGACTTAAAGCTTACGGCATGCACACCCATGGGGTTTACATGGTCAAAGACCCGGCGAATGGTGCCGTCTTTGCCTGCGGTATCCATTCCTTGCAGCACAACGAGCAGTGCCTGGGTGCCTTGCGCATAGAGCAGGCTCTGCAGTTCACCAATTTGCCGGGTGTACTTTTCGGTATGCTGGTGGGTGGTTGGTTCATCCCAAAAGCCGCTTTTGTCGGCTGGGTTATAATCGGCGAGCTTTATTGAGCTGCCTTGGCTTACGGGCTTGAGCTTGCTGGGTTTGGCCATAAAAAATTCCTTCGTTGCCAGAGGGCATTTCTCGGTGCTTACCTTATGAGAGTTCCAGATAGCGACATTTACGGTGGATCTTGATTAGATTATGTTTTCGCAGCAGGTCAAAGAAGGTTTCAATGCCGGTGCGGCAGGCGGGCGTGACGACATATTTCAAATAAGTTGTAAAGTAATCGAAGGCCAGATCGGCCGGCCAGCGTCGTTCGGCGGCGTAGCGTGCCACGAGATCGTTTGTCATGTGAGCGCCATCGGCGCGGGCCTTCTGGAGAATGTCGGCCAGGGTTGGATCGCATCTGTCGGCCGGCATCATCCACATGGCAAATACAAAAGGCAATCCGGTATGGAGCTTCCATTGCTCGCCCAAATCAAGCTGCCATGGATAGGTCCCCGGCGGAGGCGCGGCATTGATGACCTTGTCGCCGATTAAAAGCACGGCTTGGGCTGGCAGTGCGCTGCTGCTGTTGTCGTACATATTGGTGGGCACAATAGCGGGCGCATTGTGGTAGAACTCGCGGAGAATAACCTGTGCCAGAAGAACGCTTGTGTGGCTGTCGGCATCGGCGTGAATCTGGGTAATGTTTTCGGGCGGAACATGCGAATACAGCCGTACCGTGAGCGTTGGGCCATCACAACCGATGGCTCCGGCCGGCACCAGCAGCAGTTCTCGCGGGAGAAGCTGGTAGTCCACAATGGGCAGCAGGGCCGCGTCAACGAGGTTATTTTCAATCATGGCTCCGAGGGCGCTGGGTACCGCAAAATGAACGGTGATATTGTCGCGGCCCATCAGCGGCTCAATGAGCGGCTTGGAATTAAGGTAGGATACGCAGCCAACGTTAAAGTGCTTTGTCAATGTTATATAAATCCTTCTGACTAATGCCTCGAAACTTTTCAGAAGCGTTGCGGCCATCAGGACCGCAATCGCAGCAGTACATGAGAGCCGGCCATTACATGGTCGCCGATGTTGACAGCTACTTCCCACCGATCGGGGTTGGGAACGATCAATTCGGTTCGGCTGCCAAAAGCAATCATCCCGAATAACTGACCGCGATGTAACGATGCGCCGGAGGTGACGGGGCAGATGATGCGCCGCGCAATAGCGCCGACAATTTGTCGCACAACCGCAATAGGTTCGTGGCCGGGGCTTGTGGGCGGCGCGCTTATCAGCACCAGCGTATTAGATTGATTCCGCAGGCCCGATTGCGGGTGGCGAGCATCGAGAAACATGCCCGGTTCAAAGAGTGTTTTAAGTACGTAGCCATCACATGGACTGCGATTAACATGAACATCCAGGACGCTTAAGAATATGCCGATGCGCAGCGCCGGCCCGGTTAGAATAGGATGATGGTCGAGCCGCGTGATTTCGGTGATTCGGCCATCGGCTGGAGACACCATAAGGCCTGGCGCGGCGGGAATGGTTCGGGGTAAATCTCGGAAGAATGCGAGACATGCCAGGAGAACAACGGCCAGGAGTATTGCCGCAGGCCAGTAAATAAGCAGCAGCATGCCGCCGACAACCAGCCCGGTCACGATCATCGGGAGCCAAAAGGTCCAACCGAGTGGTGTAATAAGAAAGCTCTTTGGGGCCATAGTTTCCTCTTAATGCCAGCCAGCTTGGATGATAACGCCTTGAGGCGCAGTCTGGTAGTTATGAGTTTGCGGGGGCCGACAATAAAAAAGGTGCCCTCGGAAGAAAGGGTTGTATTGCGGCGGCAGAAAATATTCGCGGCTGATGTTAAACTTTGCAGGAGTAACGCATTGAACCATGGATGAAAAGCATGCAAATTAAAAAGGCGGTGGTTTTGTTGAGCGGTGGGCTGGACTCGGCCACGGTATTGGCGATAGCCCGCCAACAAGGCTTTGCCTGTTACACTCTGGGTTTTGATTATGGCCAGCGCCATCGGTTGGAGATTGAGGCGGCTCAGGCCGTGGCGGCATCGTTGGGGGTGGTGCAGCATCTGGTTTTGCCGGTAAATCTACGGGTGTTTGGTGGCTCGGCACTGACGGCGGAGCTGGTAGTTCCTAAAAATCGTCCTGGCCTTCATGATGGCGGCGAAATACCGGTGACGTA
>JAJXZA010000389.1 GCA_021780285.1 Planctomycetota bacterium | reverse complement strand
GCCAACGCCTGCCGCTTCATTATGCGATGGTCAAGCGCGTCAATATACCGAAATACCGCATTTAGCTCCTGAGCCTGCGACTCAATCTCCCGCCATCGGCCGATAAACTCTGGCGACCCCACTGCGACGCCATCGCCCGCGGCCTCGCGCAAAATCTCGTACGCTTTAGCCACAATGCGCGGGACCTGCGGGTTGGCGTCAAGGTCTTGGGGCGAAAACGCACTGTGCCGCAGCCCCTGTTTTAAGAACTCGGCACCATAAGCATCTATTGCCACCTGCATTTGCCCAGTCACAGGTAAATCGAGCCTAGTGGCCACGCGGATCAACTCATCTCGCGGACGGGCGAGTAAATTATCAAAATCAACAATGACGGTTGGCTTGCCTCCCATAGCGGGGCGCAGGGCCCCAATCATGTGCACCAGCCACATTAGATGCAGGTGCGTCGGGCTAAGGCCTGCACCCCGGTGCGGGCTGCCCAAAATAACGGACGAAACCACACTCAGCGGGTTGCGTAAAGACACAACATAACAGTCCCGGCATCCGGCCTCCTGCGCCGCCGCCATCCACAGCCGGCTTAGCCGCGCCATCCTCGGATTTTTGCATCCCCAAACGCCGGTGGGGCTGCCATCCGCTCCATGACGGATGATCGCGGCGGCCTCGCCGACATATCTGGTACCAAGCGGGGATGCCAAGTCGGCTGGGTCCAGCACTCGCAGGCTGTCCCACTGCATGCCAAACCCAGACATGGCGTCCTCACACAACCGCATCACGCGGCGGTCTTCCCAAAAGCCCTCCGGGTTGCCCGGCCCAGCCGCGCGCAAGTCTATATCATCGCCGAGGTGCACGCCAAGGCAGGTAAGCCCGCGCATAATGGCGCTTGAGCCGCTGCGCGGCGGGCCCAGGACGGCCACCACATCGCGCCGCGCACCGTCCTTGCTGCCGGTGTACTCGGTCACGGTCTTTGTTAAATTGCCCACGCCAACCTCAATCACAGGAGCTGGGCCGAAAACACGCCCCACCAACTCTGGTACTACCACAACTGGCGAAGTTACGCCATACTGCCGCTGGTATTTTTCGCGGCACGCCGGTCGCATTTGCCCCAGTGCATCGGTGCTTGCCGTTGCTTGTACCAACACATCGGCTAGCGAGTGGCTGCTTGTATTTTTAAAAAGCCAGCCCGTTTTTGCCGGCTCGACATAATCGAGGGCGGATCCGCAGGCATCACTTGCTATGACCGGTGTGCCGGCACCCATGGCCTCGGGCACAACAATGCCATGTGGTTCGTAGTTGCTGGGCAGCACAAATAGATCCGCCTGGCCGGCAAGCGATTTGACCACATCGTGCGGCTGCACACCTGCAAAAAATATTGCCTTGCCATTCAGCTTGCCCGCCTGCCGCTGTAACCGCTCCTTCAGCGGCCCGGTTCCGGCCACAACCCATAGCCATTTTTTATCGGCCAAGTTGAGCTTGGTAAAGGCTTCAACCATAAGGTGCAGGCCTTTTTCTGGTGCGAGGCGGGCTGCGGTAAAAATGAGGTTTTTGCCGGCGACGATTTGCTGGGGGATGCCGCACTGCGCCAGCAGGCGCGTGCGAGCCTGTGGGTCAGGCACAACAGCAGCGGGCACATCGCTGTAATAGGTGCATACGCGCAGCTTACTGGCCGGGCAGCCATAGTATTTCCAATATTCCACGCCAGCGCTGTTAGCCGCCAAGATATAGTTGAGCTGTTGAATGACGGGCCGCAACATGATGCGCTTGGCCAGGCGTTTACAAAAGCTGCGGGCCGTACCATCAAACTCGCCGTGGATGTTGCTGTCGGCAAACATCGCAACCGGGATTTTGGCGCTGTGGCAGTACCTTATAAACCAGCGCTTAAATGGGAAGTCGTAGCCGCCGACAATGGCCATATCAAACTTGGCATTTTCAATAATTTCTTCAGCATCGGGGCGCAGGGGACGGTCTTTCCAGGGGCCGCTTTGGATAAGATCGCCGGTGCCCATAAACAAGCATGGCGACTGTTGGGGCAGCTTGGTTAACGGCGACTCTTCGGGTGGCGGGCACAGGAATATACCGAAATATTCCACACCGCCCGTCTCGCGGCGCGCAGCGCCCAATGCTCTACTCTCTACTCTCTCCTGCTCTACTATCTCGGCGCAGCCGCCCCCTTGGGCATTAAGCGTGTCGAGCATGTCAACAAAATAATGGTTAATGTTGTTATGCAGCCAAAGCACTCTTATTTTACCGGTCGGCGAGGGTTCCAACACAGTGGCCTCTGCCTGCTCCGCGGTGAGCGGGGGCGGCAAACTCTCAAAATGGGATTGCATTTTTGGCCCTAACAAGAAACAATCACTGGGCAATGAATTATCGGCTATTTGCAAATGATACGTTAAACCGCACCCCTTGTTCAGGAGTCATTTTTTTGCCCGTTGAACCGCTTGACACGATAACGGATGACAGTCGGAGCCTTGGAGATCGGCTTGTAAGCTCGCATGTACCAATGCACAGCGCGGGCCTGCATGCGATTCTGCAAAAGGCCGCGACATCCTTTGGAAAAACCCCACCATGCGTCGCCGGCGTCCTTATAATGCCCAATGGCAGCGGCCTGTGCCGAGGCGAGCGCCGCAGCCGCCTGATCAAGCGAGCCTTTCGCACTTGCGACAGAAGCTACCAAGCGGGGTAGATTGCGTTTCTTGCCTTGCGCTTGGGCCTGCCTCAGCGTTGACCGGGCGTTTTGGAGTGACGCGGCGGCGGCTTGAGTCGCAGTCTTAGCGGCAACATACCGGGCTTGCGCAGCACGGGCGGCGGCATCGGCTTGGTTTGCGGCGATAAGCTTATGGTCTCCGCTGCGCATCAGGTAATCCGAGCCTATTTCCCATTGGCCCTTAATAAGGCACAGATATTCCCCCACGGCTCGATTTGCCTTGGGCGACTTTGGGTTCGCCTCAATTTGATGCATGGCGGCCCCAAAGTGTTGATGCAGTGCCGCACCGTCGCTCGCAAGCCGCCGCCAACCAATGGCCATCTCCTGCAATGAGCGGCTGCCGGTGCCCTGCGTGTCTGCAATGGCTAAGCTCATGAAGGCTTCAGCACGAGGGTAACTGACCCGCAGGTAGCGGTCGAACGCCCACCGAACCGTCGCCGTCCGATTAGAAAACAACGCTACCGCGTGCCGCGTTGCAAGCTCCGCATAGGGCTTACTGCCGGTGTCTTTGCCCAGTTCAACGAGCAGGTGGTAATACCTCAGCCATGCGTACAGGTCGGGAGGTCCTTCGGTTTGCAGTTTCGCAAGCTCCGCCGCGCCAGCAGCAGCGCTTGCCACAACTAACGCAAGCCCCTTTTTTGTGTGCCCTTTTGACAGCCATAAATAAAGCCCAACGCGAAGCTGCAATTTGCGGTCATTGGGGTTGACCTTAAGGGCTGCCATATCAATCTCGGCCTGCCTGGCGAGGATCAGACGACGCTGCAAACGACGCAGTTCCGCCTCCGCGATCACAATCTGTTGTTTATTGTGCAGGATGATCGCAGCACGGGCGGCCATATGTATCAATGCTTCTGCGTTTTTGTAATCACCGGCGCTAAATGCCTGCTTCTCCTGGGTAACCGAGCGATCATGCACCAATTGGTAAACATAGACGGGAAAGTAGCGGCCCTGCAGTAACATACCGCCCGTCTCAATATAGATCCGGCTCTGACTAATACGGTATCCCTGCGCAAGTGCGTCGGCGGCATCGTATGCGTACGAGGCCATGCCCAATTTGCCTGCCAGCCGCCCCAGCATTTTCATGGCCACAAAATGCATAACGGGGCGGCTCTGTGCCTGGGAGTAGGTGTTCCAAAGATAATTTGCAAACTGGCGGATGTTGTTGGCGTTGGCTACCCGATACTTCTGACTGAACAATTGCTCGAGAGTTTGCTCATCCGCCGCCTGCTGCGCTGCCGTCGGCACGGGCAGACGCTTATCAACAGTCGCCGGCGCTGTCGGGACGCCACCAGCTGCGCCAGCGGCAGTTTGCCCCGATGGCATAAAGCAGATCATCGCGATGGCAAGAATGGTCGCCGAAAGGCATTCGCGAGGTTTGAGCATACCAAGCCTTCCAACAAACAGCGTTAACCCAATGGACAATAGTATAACGCCTGCCGGCGGCCGCGTGAATGCGGCCTTGCGCTGGCCGTTCGAGCTGCAAAGCAGGCTCTCACCAAAGCCAAAGCCGCCGCGGCCGCTGCGTACGTTGCCGCGGCAACCAACTGGTGGCATGCCGCCGCCGGCCTCAAGCCGCCACTGCAGTACCTGGCCGAAGCACGGGCGGTGCATTGGTACAGGCGCGGCTACAAGCCGCTGTCAGAGGCCCCCGCAGCCATCATTTACCGCGTCAAACGCTTCGAAGCGAGCGGGGAGTAGAAATCAACCACAAAGAAACAAAGGCGACGACAACGTTTAACCACAAAGGCACGA
>JAJXZA010000021.1 GCA_021780285.1 Planctomycetota bacterium | reverse complement strand
CACCAGGTTGGCCCAGTACGGCTGATTGGCGAGCATCGCGGCCGTTCCGCCGTGCGTAACTTCTACAAACTTTTGGATGACAAATTGTGTTCCCGCCGGCAGCACCACAGGGCCGCCTGCGGCTTCGGTAGTGGGCAGGCTCGGATCAGCCACATCGTACCAGTCGGTTTCAACCGAAAATGGCTTAAGCGCCACAGGTTTGGTAAGCGAAAACTCTTTGCCGATGAACTTCTGCCCGCTGTAATATGGCGCAGCCGACGAGTTCACCGCATGCGTGCCGCAGCCGGCAAGCCCCAATGGCAGCAGTCCGGCCATGAGGGTTACAGCCGCCAGGCGCCGGGCGGTTTTACCCGCCGCGCCGTAAAAACCGTTGTTCAGCACGTTCTTCATAAGGGCAAGTAGTACCGCAAAAGCCCCAAAAAGGCAAGAGTTGTGGCAGGCCAAGGCAATCATTTTAAGGCCGCAGCCCCCAAGGCAGTTCGTGTGACCCCCAACCGAGTCTCGCATGAAGCTCGGTCATAGGCGTGTACCCCGGGCATCCGCGCCGTCAGAAGCATGCCGCAGAATAAACTCCCCAAATAGAGGCACCGTGAAGGCGAGTTCACCATGTGCCGGGCTGTAAACCATGCCTTTATTAATCAGCGCAGCGCGCGCTGGACCAAGATTGCTAACCTTCACTTTCAGCTTTTCTGCAACGTGTCCGGTTCGCACAGGCGCACTTTGGCTTTTGGCCATGGCCCAGAGGAACCGCTTCTCAGAATCGGTCAGCCGGTCGAACCGCACCCTGAAAAAGTTTCGGTCCAGCGCCCCGCGCACAAGCGCCGAGGCCCGGTTGACGTCGTCGCGCGTAATGTCTGGTCCGTCGGCGATGTTCCAAGCTGCAGAACCCCACTCTTGAACAAAGTATGGGTAGCCTTGGGTCTGCCGATAGATCAATTCCATTGCTTCATCGGTGAAGTTAGCACCGGCTCCACGGGCGGGTTCACCGAGCGCGCGAGCCGTTTCAGCTTCAGTAAGCGGGCCGACTTCGGGGAATACGAGCAATCGTTCCGCATACGATTTGGCCTCGCCAGCCATGGCTGGGAGCACCGGCAGGCCGGCAGCGATCAAAGCCAGCGGCAGGCCCTGCTGCTGTACCTTGTGCAAAGCCACCAGGAGCGCAGCCAGTTCGTTTTCTGAGAGATATTGAACTTCATCCACCATCACCGCCGCGACGGTATCGCGACTTGCAGCGGCGTTTGCTACGGCAACAAAAAGATCGGGCAGATCAGCCTCAAGGTCACCGCTGTCAGCCTGGCCTGTAAGCGGGGCAAGGTTCATGGCTACACTAACGTCGCCCATTTGTACGCGAAACGTGCCAATAAAATTTCGGAGCACCTGCAGCCCGCGTCGCACCGCGTCGCTTGCATTGGCGGTTGGTGAAAGCTGCAGCAACACCTTTCGCAAGGCGGGCGCAAGCAGTTGAGCCAAGCCCTGGTTCTCCCGTGCCTCCTCGAGCAGGCTGCAATAGCCCGATTTGTCTGCACGCCGTTGCAACTCGTTGAGCAGCACCGTTTTTCCGACACCCCTGAGTCCTATTAAAATCATATTTTTGGCGCTGCGATGGGCTTTGGCTCGCCCCAACAGCACTTTCGCATCGTCCAAAATAGCGTCGCGCCCGACAAGTTCCGGCGGTTTTGAGCCTGCGCCTGGCGAAAAAGGGTTGGTAATTGCATCCATAACGCCGAATTATAACAATATATATCAGCGCATAGCAACCTGGCAATATATAAGATATAACTTGTTACATTACGTGTGAAGATTCAGTTGCCTGGTCCAAACCGCTCCATGATCCGCCTATAAGCCCGCCATGCAGCAGGTCAACAAAGCCGCCGGCGGCTATCAGGATATGTGGGTGCAGCAGGGATGGCCCTTTGCCGGCTCCATGGGCGGGCGGCCGCTGCCGTCCGATGTCCAGCTTATGCTCGAATATCTCACCAACGACCTCGTGTACACCTGCGCCAACTGGAATGCCGCCGCCGTGGCCCGCATCGGCTACAAACTCTATGCCCTGCGCCGGCCGGACGAAAAGCCCATCACCAGCCATCCCACCCGTGCTGCCGACGCATTGACGCAGCGCCGGCTCAAAGCCAATCCAAACCTCATGCGCCGGCTGCAGCAGGCCGCCGACATTCAAGAAATTGTTGATCATCCGATTATTGACCTGCTCGAACGCGACAACAACGGCCTCGGCGGTTATCAACTGCGGTTTATGACGCAGGTGTACATGGAGGTTTTCGGCGGGGCGTATTGGCTGCTGGAAGCCGGTGACTTTGAACCGGTACACGCGATCAAACTTCTGCCCACCCAGCGCGTTCTGGCGCTGCGCGACAATGATTTATCGGTGGTGGCCTATCGGTACATGCCGGCCCTTCAAGGCTCCTGGATTCAACTCGCCAAAAGTGATGTAATGGATTTCAGATTTCCCGCCGTGGAAGACCCCGCCGGCGGTCGTCATGCGCCGCTGCGCTCGGCCTTTTTGCAGTCGCAGCTTGCCGCCAAATATGCCATGTACCAGAACGACCTCATGGACAATCGTGCCCGCATTGACGGCATTTTTGTGCCCAAAGAGGAGATCAGCTCCCGGCAATCAGACCTTGCCGAGCAACTGTGGAATCAAAAATTTAAACGCGGCGGCAACGGCCGCATACTCGTCGCCGAAAACGCCGGCACCTTTACGCCCACGCGTTACCCGCCGACCGATCTTGGCCCGCTTGAAATCAGCCGCGAAAGCCTGCGCCGCCTCGCCAATGCCTTTGGCGTGCCCGAGGCGCTTTTAAGCAAAGATGCCACCTACGCCAACATGCAGGCGAGCCTTACGCTTTATGCGCGGCAGACCATTTTGCCGCGGTTGCTCATCGTCGAGCAAAAACTCAATGAAATGCTCTGCCCGCGGTATTCCGACCGGCTGTTCTTGGCGGCAGACAATCCTGTGCCGGAAGATGCGGCCTTTGAACTGCAAAAAACGCAGATGGCCATTGCCGCCGGCGCGCTTAGCATAGCAGAAATCCGTCAGGCGGCCGGTTATGGCCCCGTTGGTTCGGGTGATGCGTTTGATAACCCCAGCCGCGCTGCCGACGCGCTGCTGCGCTCTAGCGCTGGCGCCGCCGCTACTTGAGGAATGCCAAAAATTCCCGGCGCGCGCCGGGATCGCAACCCGGCGATTACTTGGACAGGCTCCCAGCAAGGAGACAATCATGCAAGCCCTGCGAAAAGCATTTGACGCCAGCCTCGTGGATGTTGTGCCCGGTAAGCGCGAAGTGGTTGCGTGCATTTCCACCGGCTCAAAAGATCGCGACAACGAGGTGGTTCGACCCGATGGTCTGGTGCGCAAGCATTACGCCGGCCTCACGGTTTTTTACGATCACGACACGCGTCTGCCCATCGGCGTTACCCAATGGGTAAAAAGCGATGCCAACCGGGTGCTGGCCAAGTACCGCATTTCCGACAAGACCGAGTTTTCGCGCGATATGTTTGCCATGGCGCAGGATGGCGTACTGACGGGTTATAGCATTGGATTTTTAAGCCGCGAAGATTCGCCGCCGAGCACTGCAGAAATTGCCGCTTCGCCGGCGCTGGCGGGTGTGCGGCGCATTTACCGCAAGTGGGAACTGCTCGAGTTCAGCCTCGTGGGCATCCCAAGCAATCCGGAGGCGACGATGCTGGCCATCAGCAAAAAAGTCAGCGCCGACACCCTTGCCCGGCTGCAATGGAACGCCGCCGCCGCGCCACCGCTACAGGCGCCGCTGCCCGCCGACAGCCAAAGCGCAGTGCCGGCAAGCGAGTCTGCACTGAAAGCTGCCGCTGCAGCTACCAGCATTCTGCAAGGCCGCAAACTTACCACCGGCGAAATTGCACAGTTGTTGGCGCAGCGCATCAGTTGGCCCGACAGCAGCCCATACATTGAACAAGCCTTCGCCCGCCGCGCCGGCCGCGTAGATTAAAGGTCAACTCAAAACCGTATATTACGTGTTTAACCGCAGACAATCGCAGATGAGAATCGGGGATTTCACCGCCGAGATTTTAAACTCACGGTAATACTGCCTTCGTGCCATGGTAGACTCCTTTCGTCAGCATTATGCCGACTTCTTGTGGTGTCCACCATTCTTGGGGAAGCCCATAACACGCAATGTTCAAAATATCTTGGCGCCCTCTTTGACTCCGCGATGAATTTGTCGGCAGCATCCCATCAATCGGGATTTATATTTGCGGGGTAATCTCGCCGATCAGGCCGCGGTCTTCCAGCAGATGGATAATTCGCTCCACGCTTTGTTCAACGGTGATTTCATGCGTGGGCAGCACCAGGTCGGGGTTTTCGGGTGGCTCGTAGCGCGTGTTCACGCCCGGCAGCGCCTTAACCTGGCCGGCGGCGGCGAGTTTATACAGGCCCGAACGATCGCGCTGGGCACAAACCTCCACCGGCGCTGAAAGATAAATCTCC
>JAJXZA010000174.1 GCA_021780285.1 Planctomycetota bacterium | reverse complement strand
CCCGAATTGCTTGATACCGCCGGCGAATCGGCGGACACGCTTGCCATGTATGGCCCCAATGTGACCAAACCCGGAACTTATGCGCATAATTGCCTGTTGGCGCGGCGGCTTGCGGAACGCGATGTCCGATTCATTCAGTTGTTTCATGAAGGCTGGGATCAGCACTCCAATTTACCCCAGCAGATCGGCTGGCAATGCGAGGATGTGGATCAGCCCACGGCGGCGCTGGTGCGCGACCTCAAACAACGCGGGCTTCTTGACGACACGCTGGTCATATGGGGAGGCGAATTCGGCCGTACGGTTTACTCACAGGGCGTGCTGACCGCCACCAATTACGGCCGCGACCACCACCCGCGATGTTTTACAACCTGGATGGCGGGCGGCGGCATACGCGGTGGAATCACCATCGGCGAAACCGACGACTACTGCTACAACATTGTACGCGACCCGCATCATCTGCATGACATTCACGCGACCATGCTATACCTCATGGGCATCAATCACAAAGATTTCACCTATAAGTACCAGGGGCGATACTATCGGCTTACGGATGTCGGCGGCAACCTGATTGAAAAGGCATTAATGTGAGCACCTGCAACTGGCTGCCCAACAATCTTGCCGCTACAAATTGGGTGCTCTTTTTCGGGCACTTCCATATTCTGCTGCTCCATTTGCCCATTGGCATGTTGCTGCTGCTGGCGGCGCTGGAACTTCTGGGGCGATTCAACCGCTTTAAGCGGGTGCGGGAAGCCCGCGGCCCGGCCCTGACACTCGCTGCGCTTAGCGCCCTGGCAACGGCAGTATGCGGCTGGCTGCTGGCCTCGGCCGGCGGCTACAACGCGACGTTGCTATTTTGGCACCGCTGGCTCGGTACGGCCGTGGCCGCGCTCTGCTGCGCAGCATGGTTGGCCTGGCGGTTTAACCGGTTGATCGTTTATCAATGTGGGCTATGGGCCGCGGTAGCTGTGCTGCTGGTTGCCGCACACTTCGGCGGCTCTTTAACGCATGGAAGCGGCTATTTAACCGAGTATGCTCCCCAGTTCATCCGGCGGTTTATGGGCAATGCGCCCCGTAATCAAACCCCGCGGCAGATCGTCTCCGACCCGGAGCGCCTCGTGGTTTACCGCGACATAATCTCTCCCATTTTTACCACCGACTGCATAACCTGCCACGGGCCTGACAAGCAAAAGGCCGGTCTTCGGATTGATACCTTCGCGGCGCTGATGAAGGGCAGTCACGATGGGCCGGTCATTGCAGTCGGCGAGCCAGACCATAGCGTGCTGGTGCAACGGCTGATGCTGCGTGCCGGCGACCGGCACCGAATGCCGCCGGCAGGTAAACCGGGTCCTACCAATGATCAAATAGCCCTGATTCGCTGGTGGGTTCGCAGCGGCGCCAAACCGCTGGCAACAGTTGCGCAGCTGCCGCAAACGTCAGGCGTAGCCGATATTCTCGACAAAATTTATCCATCGCCTGATGCGCTTAAGCCTTTGCCAAGGGCGCAGGCGTTGGCGCTGGCAACCAAAATCGCCGCGCAAGAGCATGTCGTCATACGCCCTGAAACCGCAACATCAAAATGGTTGGATTGCAACGCGAATTTGCATAAGTCCTTCTCCGATGCGCAAGTCGCCCAGTTGCTGCCCCTGGTCGCAAATTTGCGATCGCTCAACCTGGGGCGAACTCTCGTAAGCGATGCCGCCATGGCCGCGGTTGGAAAAATGACCAATCTTCATCGTTTATCGCTCGACAGTACGGCTATAACCGATGCAGGATTAAAAAAGCTGCGACACCTCCGCCGCCTGTCATACTTGAATCTCTACGACACCAAAGTGAGCGACGCGGGCTTAACATACCTGCGTCAAATGCCGCGTCTCCGCCATGTTTACCTGTGGCACACCTCGGTAACAACTGTTGCGGCGGGTCAATTCAGCAAGACGATGACCGATACCGATCAAATCAATCGCTGGGATGCCGAGATAGCCCGCCTGCAGCGGCACATTACCGACGCGCGGGTGCAGGTACTGCTGGGCGCCGGATCGTCAGGTGCAAAAGCTGCGGTGGCTGCCGCGACCGCAAAGCCCATCAACATGTTCTGCCCCAACAGCGGCCGGCCGATAAATCCGAAAATAACAGTGGTCTATAACGGAAAGCTCATCGGATTTTGCAGCAGTCATTGCAAAGAACTGTTTTTGAAAAATCCAAAGCCTTTTCTGGTGAAGCTGGGGCTTACGGCTGCGTTAAAATAATATGGCACGCCGGTAGGTTCATGCGGTGATGCCATACAAGCGATCCCGGCATATCGAACACCTGTTGCTTTGCATCCCGGCGCATATAAAACCCTGTCATTCATGGCGCGATGTTACGCGAACCCAACCCGCTGCCGTGAACCGCGCCGCGAGGCAATGGTGCTCCGCAGCGCCGACATGCTGCCATTACAGTTCCAGTCCGCAACAATACTGTGGCGGCCCTCGGCGATTCATTGACGCCGAGCAATTCTCGTAGTAGTAAAAGGTTTATGTTGAAGCAACTGCTCAATAGCGCTCAAGATCACATGCGATCTCAATTGTTGCGCGAGGCTGCCGAGGAGCCTCTGCGGCTGGAGCTTTTAAGCATCGAACAATTGGAGCAGCTGGCCCGGGAGCGAGCGGGCGAGCATGTGCTGCGGCCCGGGGCCGGTTCAGAAATACTCCTGGTGCGGTTGGCCGACAATCAGCGGGTTTTGCAAGATACCTACCATTTGATTACAGCGGCGGTGAATGCCGGACAGGCCATCGCACCGGCCTCGGAATGGCTGCTCGATAACTTTTACATACTCGATGAGGAGATTCGCCTGATCCGGCGACATTTGCCGCGTGGTTATGCCCGGCAGTTGCCGGTGCTGGCGATGGGGCCGCAAAGGTTGCTTCCGCGAATCTATGACATGGCCTTATGCCTGATAAGCCATCTGGATGGCCGTGTGGATACCGAAGCGATGTCGCGCTTCATCGCTGCCTATCAGCAAACACGCTCGCTGACATTGGGCGAACTTTGGGCGCTGCCGATTATGCTGCGGCTGGCACTGGTGGAAAACATGCGCCGTGTCGCCGGGCGCATAGCGCAGTCGCGTCACGATCGCAACCTGGCAAACCACTGGGCGGATGAACTCATTGCCGCCGCCGCCAAAAGCCCGGATCACACCATCGTAGTGCTGGCCGATATGGTCAAGTCTAATCCGCCGCTCACCAGCGCCTTTGTCGCAGACCTTGTGCGGCGACTGCAGGGGCAAAGCTCGTCGCTGGTGATGGCGCTCGATTGGGTGCAGCAGTTGGCGGTGCGAGCCAGCGAAAGTCTGGAACGCCTGGTACAGCAGGAGAGCCAGCGCCAAGCCGCCGATCAGATATCCATGGGTAACTGCTTTGCCAGCCTGCGATTCATAGATGCCACCGACTGGATGAAATTTGTCGAAGGGCATAGCGTCATCGAACAAAGGCTCCGAAGCGACCCGGCCGGCCTTTACGCGCAGGCCGATTTTCAGACGCGCGACCGTTGCCGGCACGTCATTGAAGACCTGGCCCGCCGCGGAAAAATAGATGAGCTGGCCGTCGCCGAAAAAGCTCTGTTACTTGCTCAATCGGCAGTAAAGGATTTCGGTGTAAATAGCCGTCAGGCCCATGTGGGGTTTTACCTGATAGATCAGGGCCGTCTAACGCTTGAAGGCGCGCTTAAGGCGTACCCGCCGCTACGGGCGCGGCTGCAGCGTATGGTGCTCAAAAATCCGCTGCTTGCGTACCTGTCCGTTGCCGCAATTCTCACGCTGGCGCCTGTCGCCTTGCTATTGCGGCCAACGGTTGAGAGTGGGATGGCGCTTTGGTGTCTTGTCATTCTTGCATTGTTGGCCGCGCTGGTGATAAGCCAAGGGGCGTTGGCCGTCGTCAATGAGCTGGCCACGCGCCTGATTCCGGCACGATTGCTGCCGCGGTTGGATTTTGAGCACGGTGTGCCCGATGACTGCCGCACACTGGTGGTCATTCCGAGCATGCTGGAAGACCCCGGCGAAGTACGCAATCTGCTGGAGCAGCTTGAAGTGCGTTTTTTAGCCAACCGCAATCCGAACTTGCTGTATGCGTTGCTTACCGATTATTGCGATGCGCCGCAGCAGATTATGCCCGAAGACGAATCGCTGCTGCGTCAGGCGGTTGAAGGTATAGAGCAGTTGAACCAGCGTTATGCTCAAGGCAACATCGGCCCGTTTTGTCTGTTTCATCGTCCACGACATTTTAATGAGCGTGAAGGCGTCTGGATGGGCTATGAGCGCAAGCGCGGCAAACTTGCCGAGACTATGGAATGGTTGCGGGGCGGCGCTCAAGATCGCTTTTTGACGGTAATCGGTGATGCGGAAGTTTTGGCCGGTGTGAAGTTCCTCATTACGCTTGACGCTGATACGCAATTGCCCCGCGGAACGGCAATTAAACTTATCGGCACGATGGCGCATGTTCTCAATCGTCCGCAAATAGATTCTAAAACA
>JAJXZA010000251.1 GCA_021780285.1 Planctomycetota bacterium | reverse complement strand
GGGTGGAAGAAACCGCCCCATGCCGCACAGCCCACCTGAATAGAACAAATGGTCCCATTACCATGGGCCTTACCTCACACCTTGGGTTGCGGGCATAGCCCGCGCTATGAACTCTGCGGTGAACCCCCGCCGCGCAGCGCCCAAGCTCACCTGCTCAACCCTCTACTCTCTCGGCGCAGCCGCGCGGTTAACTCCCCGTTGTGGCGGCAAGCCAACGACCGGGCAGGCTGGAAGCCTGCACCACAATTTCCACCGATGCGGCCCCTTCACTGCAACCCCATCGCCCGCAGGTTTTCGAGGCTGATTTTCAGGCTCTCAAACGGGTCGCGCTGACATTCGTCCTGTTCGACAATATACCACTGGACACCGGCTTTTTTGGCTGCTGCGAGAATGGCCGGCCACGAAAGATTGCCTTCGCCGATTTCAGCCATGAGCGATTGGTTGTTCTTTCCGCCCACCATATCTTTAAGATGAATCAGCTTCTGGCGGCCCGCATAGCGGGCAATCCAGGCGGCTGCGTCGCCGCCGCCGGCTTGCAGCCAATAGGTGTCGAACTCGGCCAGCACCGATGCGTCGGCATGCGAGAGCAGTATTTCCAGACCCGTGGTTTTGCCGAAGCGCTCCAACTCAAACGCATGATGATGGTACGAGAGGCTGATGCCCGCGGCGGCGAGCGTTTTGGCCGCTGTACTCATGAGCTTGGCAAGCTCCTGATAGCCCACCGCCGAGCGATGCGCTTCAGGCGACCACGGCATGGCGGTATGGCGGCAGTTCCAGAGTTTGTGTTCATCAATGATGCGCGGCAGTTCGCCGGTCATTTCTTCAAGGCTGATGTGCGAAGCGCAGCACTCAAGGCCTTCGCCTTTGAGAATGCGCGCAACTTCCGCCGGCGGGCACGGCCCAAACGCGGAAAGCTGTATCGCCTCGTAGCCGATTTTACGCACCCGCGCACAAGCGGCCGCAATATCGCGGGGCGTTTTGGTAAACGCGCGCAGGGTATACATTTGTGCGGCAATACAGGATGCGGCCATCGGCATTTCTCCAAAACCGACAATGCTATCAATGGCCGCAATTGTACATCAAACAATGCGGTTCAGCGCCACGACACATCGGCCGTTTGCGCAATATCGCGGCTTGACGAGCCGACCGCAATGCCATAAACACCCGCAGGCACGCGCCACGCCCCGCCCTGCGGCGCATGCACATCAAAGTAGGCAAAGTCGCGCCAGCGCAATGTTAAATGCACCGTCTTGCTTTGGCCCGCCTTGAGCATCACGCGCTTAAACCCTTTAAGCTGTTGAAAGGTGCGAACAACGTGCGCACTCGAGGGCGGCCGAACATAAAGCTGCACCACTTCAGCACCGGCGCGCTTGCCGGTGTTGGAAACCTGCACCGTAACATCCACAACCTTGCCCCCGCCGTGGCCGGCGGTCGTAACCTTCAGGTGATTGATCGCAAACGTTGTATAGGAAAGCCCAAACCCAAAGCAGTACCGCGGCGCAATATGCTTGGAATCGTACCAGCGGTAGCCCACATATATGCCTTCGGCAAAATGCACCTCATGATTGTGGCCCGGCCAATGGCCGTATGCCGGCGAATCTTTCCAGTGCTTTTCAAATGTATCGGGCAATTTACCGCTGGGGTTGATGCTTCCGAAAATAATGCCCGCAACAGCCTTGTTCCCGTTTTCACCCGGGTACCAGGCGTAAAGCAGGCCGGCCGCCTGATGAATCCAGTGGCTCATGGCGACATTGTCGCCGGCGTTAACCACCACAATGGTATGAGGGTTCAGCTTGCCAACCTCATGCAGCATGGCACCCTGACCGCCCGGAAGATGAAATGGCCTGTCGGAGCCTTCGCTTTCGCGCGGGCCTACACAGGCAATAACAACATCAGCGTTCTGAATGAGCTTGGCTTCCGCGGGCGTGATGCCTTTGGTAAGGAGGTGGTAGCCAAAATAAAGCTGCGCCCCAAGATACGTGTTGTTGTATTCGATGCGCAAACGGTAAACTTGGCCGGCTATAAGCTTGAGCCGGGTGGATTCAAAAGTCAGCGCCTGGTTGCGCCAGTTGTTGATCACCTGTTTGCCATCCAAAAACAGTCGCGATCCGTCATCACTGCCGAGGTCAAATATGTATTGGCCCGACTGCGTCGGCTTGATGGTAGTGCGAAAGCGCGCCGAAAATACGCCGCCCGGCCCGGTTTTAACCGGGTAATTGTGATGCCAGGGGAAGTTGATCTGGGCAACTTGCCCCCTGGCCTCCGGTGCGCCGGTAAGGTTGGCGTTGGGCCAATATTCGACCGTCCAGCCCGGCTTGCCATCCGTCGGCTGATAGACCGAATGGGCAAACGCCCACTGATTGCCATAATTCAGGGGCAGAAACGCCACCTTCACACCGCTGCCGGCGGCCGCTTTAATCGCCGCCAGCATGCTGATGGGTTTGATGATAGGCGTTGTGTACGAACTGCCGCCGCCGCCGGTAAGCGCCGGCGACGCATCAGGCCCGACCATCAAAATCGTATGGAGTTGCGAGCGTCGCAGCGGCAGAATGTTATCTTTATTTTTCAGCAGCACCACCGCTTCAGTTTCTTCCTGCAGGGCCGCAGCGCGGCTGCTGGGATCGTTGAGCGGAATGGAGGCGACTTTCTGTGTATGGTTAATGAAGCCCATGGCGATCATCACGCGCAGCAACCGCAGCACATGCTGGTTGATCGTTGCCTCGGTAATTTTTCCGCTCTTAAGCAGCGGCATGATGTCTTTGGCGTTGTAATAGGCAGGATCGGGCATTTCAAGGTCAAGCCCGGCGGTCAGCGGGCCAAGCGTATCATGCACCGCGCCCCAGTCCGACATTACCAGCCCCTTGTAGTGCCAGCGATCGCGCAGCACGGTTGTCAGCAGGTAATGATTGGCCGAGCAAAAGTACCCATTGACCTTATTGTAGGCGCACATGAATGTCATGCTATTGCCCAGCTTAACGGCATCGCGAAACGGCGGCAGGTATATCTCATGCAGTGCACGCAGGCCGACAATCTCGTTGACGTCCCCGCGCTCGGTTTCCTGCTCGTTGACGGCATAATGCTTGGTACATGCCGCCACGCGCATGGATTGCAAACCGCGAATCCACGGAGCCGCTATGTGACCGGCAAGATAGGGGTCTTCGCCGAGGTATTCAAAATTGCGGCCGCACTGCGGCTCGCGCGTAATATCCATGCCGGGGCCAAGCACAATGTGTACGCCGCGGGCGCGGGCATCGTGACCAACAGCGCGGCCTACGCGGTACGCCAGAGCCGGGTCCCATGTGGCGGCCAGCGCCACCGATGCCGGATAAGCTGTTGAAGGCCCCCAAACGCGTACGCCCACCGAGGCATCGCTCATTTTCAGCGCCGGTATGTCCGCTTTGGGAAAGGCGATGGTGTGCATGAACCCGTCGCCGGCAATGATGCGGATTTTGTCGGCCAGCGTAAGCTTTTTGAGCAGCGCCTCCGCCTTAGCCTCAAGCTGCGGATTAATGTGCTGCGAGTTAAGCAATGCCGGATGAAATACCGGGTAAGCACCGGCGGCAAACACCGCATGGGCGTTAAGCAACACCGCAGCAAGCAGAACCAGGCAACGAACAACCACCATTTTCATAAGATGTCTCCAAACACGCGCAAGTACCCGCCGCGCAGAAACAACGAAGCTTAAGCTAAAAGGATGGGTTTGAGAATACTACGGGCAAGGGCACACTTTTGCAAAGACTGATCGGCACGGCAGCTCCGTATTGCACACCTGTAATATCTTGTTTTTCTGACAAGAAAATCTTGGTCCGTTGCTCCAGTTCCACGTCGCGGCAGCGTAGCGACCCGCGCCCCAACTCAAGCGCAGCGCCCCAAAATCTCCTGCTCGACTGCTCTTGCGGCCCGCAGGCCGCGCTGCTTTACTCCGCGGTAAATATTTTTCGTGGTAAATCAACCCCGTCGTCCTCCGCGTTCAACTGCCTGCATCTCATCTGCGATAATTCACGCCATCCGCGGTTAACTTCGCCCGCCCTATCCGCGCTTATCCGCGTGATCCGCGGTCAAAACCGGCAAGGCGCGTTTTCGATCAGACCGCGGATTACACGGCTAACGCCGATATGTTCACCACACCTAGGGCAACGCAAAAGGTTGTAATGAGGCCGCTGGGGATCGAACCCAGGACCCACAGATTAAAAGTCTGTTGCTCTACCAGCTGAGCTACGGCCTCATATATGCTCCGCCCAGGCAGCAGCCCGAGCGGACACAGTATTTTACGAATCAGTGCGGCTTTAGCAACCAAAACTGGCTTGGAGTTTCGGTAATTTCAAGTAAAGCGCGTAAAGCCTCCGATGCAGTGAGTAGAAACAAAAACAAACACTGCAAGGAGGCACGATTATGGACGCAAAGGATGCTTACCAACGTACATCGGCATTATTGGACGATTATCTTGAACCGCTGAGCATGGAGCCGGTTGCGTTGTCATAAACCGCTTGACTGAAGCTGATTTGTGCAGAGGCGGTGAAAGG
>JAJXZA010000261.1 GCA_021780285.1 Planctomycetota bacterium | reverse complement strand
GCCAGCGCACAATGCAGCCGCCGTGCGCCTGGACAAGTCGGCCGCGATTGTCATACCAGCGGGCGCCGGGTTTGATGACGGGCAACGCGGCGCTCGCCGTGGTGGCCACGCCGGTGAGGATGATGGCGAGAAGCAGAGGTAGCGAGCGGTAAAAAGTCATAATGGTCTCCTGTGCGGGTTCGCGTAAATACATTAGGCGGCAAGGCTGGCTGCCGCGCAACATCAGGATGGCTGGGCAATAACTTTCAGGCCGCCCATATACGCCTGAAGGGCATCGGGTACACGAACAGAGCCATCGGCATTTTGATACAGTTCAAGAATGGGAATTAAAATACGCGGGCTGGCGACAACGGTGTTGTTGAGTGTATGACAGAACTGTACTTTTCCGTCGGCGGCTTTGTACCGCAGATTACAGCGCCGGGCCTGAAAATCGTAGAGCCGGCTGGCGGAGTGCGTTTCGCCGTAAGCGTTGCGCGAGGGCATCCAGGTTTCGATGTCAATCATGGAAGCGTTTTTGGGGCCTAAATCGCCGGTGCAGCATTGCAATACACGGTACGGGAGGCCGAGCCGCTGCAGTACCAGCTCGCTGTTGGCCAAAATCTGCTGGTGCCAGCGAATGGATTCCTCTCGGTCGTTGCGGCAAATGATGACCTGCTCAACTTTATCAAACTGATGGATGCGGTACAGCCCGGTGGTGTCTTTGCCATAGGTGCCGGCCTCGCGCCTGAAGCAGGTGCTTGCGGTGACGAGTTTAAGCGGGAGAACCGCCTCGGCAAGTATTTCGTCCATGTAATAGGCGGTAAGCGAAACCTCGCCGGTGCCGGTGAGAAATCGCTCCAGTTCGGCGCCTTCGTTTACTTCGCCGACGCGATAGGCTTGCTCGCGCCCAGCCGGAAAAAAACCGGTGCCGCGCATCGCGGCTTCTTTTACAAGCACGGGCACCGTCATGGGCGTAAAGCCCTTTTCAAAGGTCATGATGTCCATCGCGAGCCGCAGGACGGCCTGGTGCAGCAATGCTCCTGTACCGGTCAGCACATAGCTGCGCGAGCCGGCGAGTTTTACGCCGCGCTCCACATCAAAGAGGCCCAGCGTAGCGCCAAGCTCGATGTGGCTTTTAGGGGCAAAGCTGAATTGAGGAATAGCTCCATGGCGGCGGAGTTCAACGTTTTGTTCGCTGCCTGCGCCCTCGGGTACATCGGTATCGGGGGGAAGTGGAAGGGTGAGCATGAGATTTTGAATTTCAGGCTCAATGGCCGCAAGCTCGTCGTTGATGCCGGCCTTTTCGTCTTTGATGGCGGTGGGGCGCTGGCGGAGAGCTTCAGCTTCGGCTTCAAGCTGTGCTTTTTTGGCGGCGTCCTTTTCGGCCTTGATGCGGCCCATAAGCGGGCCAAGTTCTTTGCTGAGCTTGTTCTGCTCGGTGGTGAGGTCCTGAAGCTTCTGTTGCAGGACGCGGCGCCGCGCGTCGAGGTCCAGCAAACGGTCGAGGTCAATGGAAATATTTTTCAGCTTGGCGCCGCGTCGAACCGCATCGGGTTGTTCGCGGATGAATTTGATGTCCAACATCCACAAAGTCTCCGCAGGGCCGCGTTGTATGCGGCCTGTATGGTTTATGGCTCCGGCAACCGGCCGGCGAGCGTCAACGCTTGGCCGGAATCACCAGGTGTTCGCCCGCGCGAAGATTGCTCGGATGCGACCCAATAAGCCTGCGATTCGCCCGGTAAATAAGCCGCCAGTCGCCGCCGTTGTGATACTCGCGGCGCGCAATGGCGTACAGGGTATCGCCACGGCGCACCACATAAATGCGCCCGCCGGAGGTTTGTTGGCTGTAGTGCCGGCGGTTATGTGCGGCGTAGTGGTGATGATGGTGCGAAGATATTGTGCCGCCGGTGGATGAAGAACTTGCGGCGGGCAGGTGAATTTTTTGGCCGATGCGCAGGTGTCTTGCATCTACGCCGGGGTTGGCCCGTTCGATGGAGCGAATCATGCGTGTGCTGCCGTAAACCCGCTTGGCAATTGCGGCGAGGGTATCGCCGCGGCGAATGCTGTAGGTGCTGCCGGCGTCGCTGGAAGCGCTGCCAGACGATGGGGTGTTTTGGCCGGAAAGGTCGTTTGAGCCGCCGAGCGTGTTTGAAGGTGTGTTGGCGGTGTTGTTGTCACCGGAAAGCCCATTGTCGTTGCCGGTGCTGCCAAGATTGTTGCCGGCACCCGTGTTGCCCGTGCCGCCGAGCGTGCCGGCACCTTGGTTGGAGGCAATTTGATTGCTTGCGCCGCTAAGGGCGTTATCTGACGGGCCGCCGGGCGTGGCCGGCACTGTTCCCGATGGGCCAGGGATAACGCCGGCGGTGCCGCCGCTGGGATTGGTGGTTGGCAGCCCAACCACGTCGGGTACGGCTGCGCCCGGTTCGGTTGCCGGAGATTCGGCCGCCGGTGGCACAACGGCCGGGAGTGTAGCGGGTTCGGTTGCGGTTACGAGCGGCGGCTGGGGGCTGGCGATCTGATTGTCCGAAACCTGGGTCGTATGACGATGAGCAAAAACCACATACGCCACAACAATAAGAACCAGGGCCAACAGAGAAACCAGACCGATCTTGACATCGGTTCGCATGAGCAGGACTCCAGTACACGAAGTATGCCTGAACCAAGTTTGTCGGCGGGCGGTTCATCCCTCGGCGAGGCGGTTTGCACAGCAAGGGGCCTCGCGCTGACCCGTCGCGCCATCCAATGGCACTGTTTAACGGGTCGAGCGACGTAATAAAGGTAATCGAGCAGGCCGTATTCAACAAGTGACCGGCAATAAGCTGCCTTGCGGGCGCATTGGGCGAGGTTGGCGGTGTTTAAGAGGGAAGGTCTTTGATTACCGTGGCGGTGACTTGCTGTGAGAGTTGTGCCGCCACAGCGGCAAAGGCTGCGGCCTCGGCCGCGAACTGCGAAACCTCCTTAGTATCGGTGAGCAGCGGGAGATTTGCCAGAACATTCATGCGGGATGCCTGGGCCGCGGCGGCCGCGAGCTGTGCGGCAACGGCGAGATCCGTTTTAAGCAGGGGGTTAATTTTTTCGGCCATGCTTATGCAGCGCCGCAGCACAGCAATGCAGGTTTGGCCGACGAGTTGGGGCACGCGCAAAGCGGCAAGCAGGGCGGGGGCAAAGGTCGGGTCGTGCAACCGCGCTTCGGCCGGCAGTTTAAGCAGCGGCGAAAGCGCCTGGTAGGCGGCGCGGTCTTGCTCCATTAAGTCGGTGAGCATGGCGGCGGCGTGGGCCAACTGGTTGGCGAGGGCCTGGAGTTCAGATTCATGGGCGGCAAACTTTGGTTTGCCGAGGGTGTATTGAAGCGTCATGTTAGCCTGGGCGGCGGCTAGCGCCGCGACCAGAGCTGCAACAGAGCCGCCGCCGGGGGTGGGCGTTTTTGCAGCAAGTGCCGCAATGAACTCTGCGACGGTAAAGTCCTGCAGAGGCCGGTTGGATGTTAAGGTTTGGGTAGGCATGCTGCGTGCTCCGATTGGGGCTTGCCAACGCGCGGCATCAGTGGGCCGGCGTAAAGCCCTTGGCCGGAAGTTGTGGTCCGATGGTGCTGGTTGGAAGCGATAGGCCATTGGCGGTGTTGACGGCCGTGCGGTCTGCGAGAACCGGTCGCCGCCACGCGTCGAGATTTTTGAGCCGGTAGTTAACGATGCCGGCAAAAGATTTTTCGGCCGGGGTGGCTTTGGCGTCAAGCATGGCCACATAAATAGCGCGAGCCTTCGACCATTGACCGGCATCTTCGTAGGCGTTGGCCAATCCGAGCTTGGCGCGGGCAATCATGAGGGGGAGGTTTGGGTAATTTTCAATGACGTTTTTGAATGCGAGCTTCGCGCCGGCCACCGCCTGATCTTGGGTCGCCTTAACCCCCATGTAGGTGGTGCCGACATTGCCTTGGGCGATATAGGTAAGATAAAACTGCCCGATTTTTATGTAGGCTTGGGCATCAATTTCAGGATTGTGATATTGGGCCAGGACTTTGGCATAAATGGCTTTAGGGGTTTGGTTGACATCAAGTTCGGCCCGGGCCTCGGCAAGGCGGCGGGCAACCTGCGTTTGGTGCAGTTTGTAAAACTCAAAAGCCACCAGGGCAAGCGCCAGGCCCAGGAGCATGTAGAGGCCGTTGCGGCGAACAAAAAGATAAAGCCAACTTGCGCCGCCGACGAGATCGTTTTTTTGTAGTTCGTGGCGTTCTTCAGATTGCATTGAATGTAAACTCCAAGGGTGTACGGGCATGCCCGCATGCGTAAACAATTAAGTATAAGCTTGCCGGGCACGCTTGAAAACCCTTTTTTGGTTGGAGTTTCGGTAAGGGTCTGCCAATTTTTCTGGCGTGACGCGATATTTCATCGTCATAACCCATGTTTTTGTAGTGCAAATGCCGTTTGGTATGATTCGGCATGGCCCGACGCCCGATTTATTGGCAGACCCTTTCGGTAATTTTATCCCTGGCGCGCGGACTCCCCGTTTGCGGCCGGTGTGGTCGCATTTCATCAAGAGGTATGAGTGGCATGAGA
>JAJXZA010000115.1 GCA_021780285.1 Planctomycetota bacterium | reverse complement strand
ACGACCTGATGCCTCACATCTGCGGGTAACGCCTTTCACCGCCTCTGCACAAATCAGCTTCAGTCAAGCGGTTTAAGACAACGCAACCGGCTCGTTGCCAGGCGGCAGCGATGCCTATTCTTAGCCGAATTAACGGCTTCTTGTCCAGCGATAACCTTGATGCCGCACTTGTAAAGGCCTCCATTATAGGTTACGCCACGCCTCGCGGGTTGGCTGCTTTTGCCCAGCAGTCTCCCGAGCACGAACAGTTAATTAACGAACTGCTTAACGACCCGACGCTCATGAAGCAAATGCAGATGGCCGATGGCGCTCGCCATGGCAACTATGGTCTTACGATGGAAATATACACGGCCATTGAAAAAGCCAGTGCCGAAGCGCACAAGGGTATTCTGCGGCGGCTGGCGCTGGGCACCGCCTTGATGCAAGCTCCGGGAAAGCCCTCCGTTGGCCCACAGTCGGCTTTGCTTGGTAATGCCCCTACCCCGTTTAATCCGGTAAAGCGATTCCTTAATTACCAGACGGCGTATCTCGACAAAGACCTAAGCCCCTATTTTCCGACTTTAACCACATGGGATTGTCGTTTTGTTACAAACGATTCTTTTACCGACAAGGAAATATCGTGGTACCGCACCATGCTCCAAAACTATGAGCCGCAGTACATCTTCAGCGAGCAATACCTCAACCCGGTTCATACCGATGTTGGTTATTGTCATCCTAATTGGGACGCGGTTTCCGGACTCTTTGCCGCACGTATCCTGGCGGGTGGTGGAGAGTGTGGTCCACGCGCATGGATGGGCCGACTTGGGGAACGGGCCTTTGGTATTCCCGTATGGGGTTATAAACAACGCGGTCACGCGGCTATGAGCCACTGGACCCCTAATGGTTGGGTGTCTGCATTGGGCGCCGGCTGGCAATGGGCTTGGTGGAATAATCGCAGCGGCTTGAATTTTTACCTTGAAACACAGGCACGGCGCTATCCCCAGAAATTCATTAAAGCCTTACGCGCCCAATGGGTCGCCGAGGCACTTGGTGAGCACAGGCCGGATCTGCGAAAGCCTGGCACGGGTGATATGTGGTATGCTCTGGCGATCAAGATAGAGCGTGCCATCGTTGCCTCAGGTGCTCCAGCACCAAAGGCTCCAAGCTACGCACAGTTGGCCCAGATGTATGGTCCCACGAAGGCTCAAATGGTGGAGGCTGCGCCGGTATCTCGAGCCGAGATGGAAGTTTCCACCGATGGCCAGGGTGTCATTCATATTCCTGCCGTGGCTTGCCAAAAGAGCCTTCCTCGAGGCTTTCGTGCTATTAGCTTTACCAAAAGCTTCCTCGGCGGCATGCAGGCTCATTATGTTGCCTGGTGGAAGAGGCGGGGTCGGCACCGCCAGTTAAGCACATCGCCAATTTCTTACACGGTTTTCACAAATCATGCCGGAGAGTACCAGTTCACGGCAAAGGTTGTGACGGTAAAGGCGCCCCAGAAGTTGATTGTGGATGTTAACCGCGCCGGCAATTCAAGCGAATTGACTATTCCTTGGACTAACGGCATGTGGCAGCAGACCCAACCGGTTGCGGTTACGCTTAAGAGCGGCAGTAATGTGATTACCCTCAGCCAAGGCACAGGCTTTAAGTCTATGACTATCAAAGAGTTTGAGCTTACGCCTGGTCAATAGGCTGCTAAGTAAGTGACTTCAACTGATTCATTATGAAATGATAAAACATTTCGGCACACAGGAGTAAAGTGGGAGATTGAAGGCCGCATCGTCAGGTGTACGACCGCTCCCGGCGCTATGGTCCCACGTCGCCGCAGCGGTAAATGGTGATACCGGGGGTGGTTTTCCAGGGTATGGGTGTTATGCCAAAAGGTTCCATCGCGGCGATGGCGGCGGGTGTTACCACGCGATCAAAACCATACGTGCGGCGCAGCCGGGCGATTTCCATGGAGTCAACAACAAGGTAATTCACCCGGTGGGTTATAAGCCAGCGTGCGGCGGCCCGCGGCCCTTTACGTAGTTGCTGTGCCAGCAAATTGCGGTCAAACACGGTGCTATAGATGACCTTGCCTCGCACATAAAGCGAAGCCGAGTAACCCTCCAGGTAAATGGTGGTGTCGCCAGTAAACGTGCCGGGTGGAATGTCTTGATCAATCCAATCTTCCGGCAATAAAAAAATGCGACCCAGCGCCAGCGGGCGATTGGCCGGCTGCGGGCCAAATAGCAGATGTGCTTCAGGCCATAGAAGCAGGGCGCAAAAGAGAGCCTGCAGCGCGAGCATACCCATAAACATGCGAGGCAGACCGCCAATGGCATCCGCGGCCAAGGCGGTAAGCCAAACCAGAGGCACCGCTGCCGGCAGCAAAAACCTGGCTTCGAGTTGCGTGCAGGTAAGCCATGCCAGCACTTGTACGACGAGCACAAGAAGCAGCATCAGAGCCATGCGGCCCCGCAGCAGCGCCACCAGCGCCGCAGGCACAAATATCAGCCAGATAATGCCCAGGCGGGCAATCCAGGGTGTGCCCGGAGGTGTGGTGTAGCGTGGTTTATCAAAAAGTCCGGCAAAGGCCGCCGCTCCCGGCGACCATTGCCGATCCAGCAGCGACTGTTGGGCCAGCGCCTGCAAGTGCCCGGTCAACCCTGCGAGCCGAGCAGGCGGGCGGTGCCCACGATCAAAGCGATCTGCCAGCCGCGTGGTCCAGTGGTCTATACCCAGCGTTTGGGCAAAGAGTGGAAACACGGGGTTGCCAAGACTTTTGCTCGTATGGGTGGCCGCCATGCTGCGAATCATCCAGGGGCTGTATAGCGCTAAAGCCACCAGACTGGTTACGAGCAGCTTTTTCCAGTGCCGGCCGGCGAACAAAATGGCGGCCACCGGCAAGGCAAACATGACGCCCGCGGTCATTTTGCAGCCGACAGCAAGGCCCAGCAGAATGCCCGTAAGCAGGCAGGTGATAGCGCTGTCAGAGAGCCGCGGCCTGGTGCTGTTTGCTATGCCCGCCGCGCCGACGCAACTTTCGCATTGCGGCTGGCCGCCAACTGCCATCGCTTTGTGCCATGGCGCATGAAGCACCGCGGCCAGCGCCAAAACACCAAACAGGCAAGCGCCACCGTCGTTATAAGCCAGCGATCCGGTTACGAGCGTCCAGGGTATGGCCAAATAAGCCAAGGCCGCCAAAAGGCGACTGCGCCGTGAAATGCCCGGCACCGCTATTGCAATCGCCGCGGCTGTCAGCAGTGTGATAAGCACATTCAGCATTTGGCTGCCATACACAAGTTCGTAGAGGTCGGCCGGTGGAAGCGCGATTTTTCCCAAGCTGCCCACAAGCAGATAAAGCATTTCAATATTCAGCGGTAGATAGGAATAAATGTTACCAGTCACCGGCATAATACTGTTGCTTGCCAAGTACTGTTTGGGTAACTGCAGGTGATATTCCAGTACATCGTAGCCATTGCCTTCGGTATGCCACAGCGACCCCGCCGGAAAGCAAGCCGCGACCAGCAGCGTGGCCACGGGTAGAGCCATAAGCAACAGTAAAATGATTTCGCTGGGCGTCAATCGGCCCGGCGGCTTGCGGATTGCATCTTTAAGAAAGTCGCGCCCCGTGGGGTAGCCCGCCGCCGCGAGTATCAGCAGCATCAGCGCAGGAATGCCATGGCCCAGCAGGTGCAGCCATCCTAAGCCCAGGGTAGCCAGCGATTCAAAGCCCAAGCCAAGGGCGGTCGCCAGAATGAGCCGATACATCCGCGGAAAATCGTTGGCGCTAACCAGAGGGCGCTTTAAGAGTGGGCGTGTGAGCAGCAGGCCGAACATGGCGGCTGGCACAAACACCGTCAAGGCCCACACCGTATTGCAAAGTGTGGCCAGCACCGTCGGCATTAGTGGCCCGGTAATGACCAGCATGACGGCAACCACAGCCGCAAGCGTTAAGCCTACAGCCATCAAGATGAGTCCAAAGCCGCCAGCCCCGACATCCGCTGGATCTTGTGCGGGCGGCATTCTCAAAAGTTTTTTGCGCGTCATAATGCCATTCTCATGCCATTCTCCGTGGCCGGCAGCCGCTGTTAACCGCGCACTATAGCAGCGCTTGCAAAGCGGCAACAGTTAACAACGTAAGCCAAGCTGGGCGATTGTTCGCGGTATAAGGGAGTAAATGCCGCAACCGCGACAGTTTCATAAAAAGAAATGTTTTCTGTGTAAAGCCGCATAATAACCGTGGCGTGCTTGGCTGTGCTGCCAGCGGCGTTGAACAGTGCACTGCTGAAAAGCGTATAAATTTGCACGAGGCGGCGTGAAGTGTCTGGCATTTAACAGCCGATAATATTTGCGTCTGCCTCCAAGCGGCGCGCTTTGGCTGTGCGTTGGGGTTGGTGTAGCAATAGCTTGCCCGCACGCGGCGGCATGCGATGATGGGCAAAGCGGCCGATGGGCCGCAGCCTGCGCGCATGCATCTGCTGGCTTGGCAGCCGGGGTGGTTGCATCTATTGTATGCGCTTAGCTTGCCGCGCAGCATCGCCGATAATGCCTGGGTTTGAGCCAATAGCTGAATCGGT
>JAJXZA010000200.1 GCA_021780285.1 Planctomycetota bacterium | reverse complement strand
GACAGCTTTGACGGTCTTGCCGGCAATAACTTTAATGGCGGCAATCATCGCATTGTTTACTATCGTCGAGCCAGGGGTAATTACCAGCTGCCCAGCCGTAATATTTACCGAGAATTCACGGATAACCGCTCGGTCTGGTCCGCCGGCGGCCTTTGCAATATCAAAATGATTCAGCACCGTTTGCCCATTGGCCAGCAAATTAAATATCCGCTGGCCGGATTTCTTAAAAAATGTCTCGGCAAAATACACATATACCTTTGCAGGGCCATCGGGCAAGTTGTCAAAAACAAACTTCATGTTAGCCGCGGTGCCAAATCGTTGCACACGATAGAGTTGCGGGTCATCGGTTCCGGCTATGTTTTGATTGTATGAGATGTACTCGCCGCCATCGGTGGTGCACTCCGATGCAATCAACACATCCGCCTGCGCAGGGTCGCGAACCTTACTTACATTGGGCAGAGCATACACTGCGTCTGCCAGCCAGTCGTTACAGCTCTGCACACAGACACGCGACATCCTTTTATCGCCGGCAGCAAGCCCCACCACCAGAATATCACGATGGCTCGCAATTTTTGGATCACCGCGCAATGCCAGCGTAAGCCGGTGCATGCCCGCATGTGCGAGCGGACTGGTCACGAACCCTTCATGCAACAGGTATGAAAACTGATCTTTTTTCCAGGCAGGCGCTGCAAAACTGCCGAGCGGCACTGTTCGCCCGTCTTCATCCGTGGCGGTTAGATCAAACATCCCCTTAATCGGACGGTGCGATTCATTCACCAGGTAAATATCCACCGTAATGGGCTGTCCCGCTTCCACTACGAGCGAACGAGGCTTTGCCACCGGCAAAACAGCGATGAGCTTGTCGGCAATCATGTCCGGCGGCCCTTTGGGATTGCGCAGATTGTCCACAATTCCGGAATGATCCTCTATAGCCGTTGATTCCCATCCGCTGATGGCAAAAAAGTCATTGTGATCGCTGATTCGCGCATTCTCGATCAGGTTGCTCCAGGTATCGTACTGTCGTCGCCCCAAAGACTTGAACAAATCACCGGGAGTTGCAAACGCCTTGCGAAAATCCGACTGATCCAAAAAGGTGCTGCACGCAGCCTGCATTTGCTGGTGATCGAAGAGGTCATAGCTTTTACCCCCCAGAGCCGCAATTTGTTCCAGCATCAATTCGCTGTTATCGGCAGAGGCTCCGCCATCTACCTCGCCCCATTCGTTGATTTCGTCCGGGTGTTCCGCCCGGTACATATACTGTCTGGGGTTTTTATACATCCAGTCCTGCCATACACCATGCGATGTGCCAACGGTGTGCTTACACCACCAGCCCGACCAGCCGTTGCCATGATCAAACAACACCTTTGCATCGTCGGCTCGCAGCCAGGCCTGTCCCTCGGGCGCGATGCCATCTTTGGTTATGATGATGCGACTCGCATCGAGCGACCGCATCTGGCGCAGCAACTCAAAAACGCGCGGCGTCTTTAGATTGGGGTGCCATTCGTCCTGCATGTAGTACGCAAATGTGGATGGGTGCGAGCGAAACTGACGAATCATGCGGAGCATCTTCTCAATTTCGTACCGCGACGCGAACGAACCTGCCGGCTGCTGAGTCAGGCAACCTCCACCAGGTTCCATATACCGGAGCAAGCCTAGCTCATCCTGTTGATCGAGCACCTCTTCTTTACCGATATTACGGTGAAAATTCAGGCAGTTAAGCCCAAGACGTTTAGCAGTCGTCACCTCTTTACGGGCAAGCTGCGGCGTTGGCCAGAGACCGTTAATACCCCAAAAACCCCATGATATCGCCGTGTATAAACGAATGCGCCGACCATTGAGTGTCAGCATTGCACGCTTACCGATGCCCTGAGCGTTAATCCACCGAAACCCAAATCGGCGTTTCCAGTGGTCATGCATAGCCGCATGCGTTGATGCAGACTGCCAGACGGCTCGCATTTCATATAAATTGGGATTATCCGGCTCCCATAGTTTGACTCCAGGACAGTTCATCACTGCTGAAAATACGTGTCCGGCGCCGGGCGGCACCGCAACATTTACCGTCACTTCCACCACGCGTTTTTCGCCGCTATACACCCCGAAGACCACGCGTCCGCGCACCATCCTGCTGGTTCCGTTGTTAAGCTCTGCAAAAGCCTTCACGCTGCGGACTTTCGGCGTATTAAGCACCCATACATCCGAAAAATGCACCGGATCTACGGCGCGAATCGTAATCGCACGATCCAGGCCGCCAAAGCCGTGGCTGCGCTGAAACTCAACATCCCCCCATCGTGTTGTCGTAACGTCCACCCAGTCAAACCGTCCACCGGGCTTGCTAATGCGAATGGCCAGCAGGTTGGAGCTGCCGCAGCGAGCCGCGGCTGTGATGTCACATTCAAAGCTCGTTTCTTCGACGATGTTATACCCGACCAATTGCCTGTTGAAATAAACCTCGGCGCGCTGGCGAGCGCCGCGAATATACAACAGCAGCTTTTTTCCGTGCAGAGCAGCGGGAATATTTACCGACTGCCACCACCAAGATACCCCCTCGTATGCGCCATTCTGCACCTGGTGTGTTGAGTGCTTGGCCGCCGAAGCCCAAAAATAGTCTTCGCGCCGGTAGGGCCGCAGGCCCTGATCGGCTGCACCCCAGTAATGTTGCTCAACAGTAGATGGCAGCGTCACAGCTATGCCAGCCTCGGCTGATAGCGCTTCCCACCCTCCGGTGGGAGGATTCACCGGGAGTTTATTTAGCACGACATCTTCCGGCAAATAGATTTTGTCATCGCGCCAGGAAGCAGCCTGATCGAGCCATAAGCGCCAACCCTCATCAGGAATTGCGATACGCAGCGCATCTCTGCCAGCCCTCACCGGCGAAGCCGTCTGCGAACAGGCGGATAGCGCCGAACCAGCCGTGATAGCCGCGCCGGCCGCAACAAAAGATCTTCTTGTAACGCCATCGGATTTCAGAGTCATCGGGGCACTCCATGGTAAAAATTTGCCCGGGTCACCGCCGTGGCCGGTCCGCACGGCCTCCGTTAACAATAACGCTATAGGCATGTTAATATTACATGCAGTCCTCATCTTTAAAACCAAAATGCCTGTAAATCAGCTTGTGGAGACACCCTTACCCGGCATTACTCCCGACCGTACTCCTGGATACATCGCACCGGACAACGCCTGAAATATTTAAACCGTGGATAACGCCCTAAAGCAGCATCGCCAGGGGCAGCACAACACCCCACAATCGCCCTGCGAAAAATCTGCGCGCTACTTTGCGGTTGCGTTACCAGGCGACACGTTCCCGGATGCCAGAGCCTTCTTACTCCATCGTCAACACCACGCGAAAGCGAGCCTTGTTGCTCATCATATGCGCGAAGGCTTCATTGGCTTTCGTCAGCGGGTATTTTTCGATCATGGTGTTTACGCCGCTAAGCGCGGCAAATTTAAGGGTATCTTCCGAATCAAATGCCGTACCCGATGGCCAGCCCACAACGCCGGTAGCCTTGCCTATAATTTGCAGCGGCGCAACCGGTATCGGATCAGCACTGACTCCCACCACCACCAATCGGCCATCGGCAGCCAGGCCGCCGATGACGGTGGACATGGTTTTGGCGTCGGGCGCAGTTGCGAGAACGGTTTTCGCCCCGCCAAGCGTTCTAAGCTCGTTCGCCGGCGGCTGCTTGGAGCCATCAATGTAATAATGAGCGCCAAGCTTCATCGCAAGGTCGCGCTTGGCCTCTGAATTGGAAATGGCCACGGTTCTAAAGCCCATAGCCCGCGCAAACTGCACGCCCAGATGCCCCAGGCCGCCCACGCCCTGCACGGCAACGGTATCGCCGGCACGGGCGCCGCTGTTGCGCAAAGCATTGAAGGTTGTTACCCCGGCACACAACAATGGTGCGGCCGCGGCGCTTTTAAGCCCATCGGGTACGACCGCAAGCCCTTCCTGCCCCACCACCATAAAATCGGCGTAACCGCCATCAAAACCCAAACCAGTTATTTTTTCGGCGGCGCACTTGATAAAATCGCCGCGCCGGCACGGGTCACACACAAAACAATGCCCGCCGTGCCAACCCACGCCCACACGCTGGCCCACTTGCCACCGCGTTACGCCGGAGCCGACGGCATCTATTGTGCCAACCACTTCATGCCCCGGCACACGCGGATACTTAATGCCCGGAAAAAGCCCCTCTTTCACAAACACATCGCTGTGACAAACGCCGCAAGCCTGCACCTTGATGCGAACCTGCCCTTCGCCTGGCGTGGGCACTGGCCGCTCCACGAGTTCGAATTCGCCCTTAGCCTTTGTAACCTGCATTGCACGCATGGTTGCCATAAATAAAATACCTCACACTGCACCGCACCAAGAACATTCAGCCGCCCTGCTGAATACAAAGCCCTTGAGGCAGAGTTATTGTAGAATCTTGCCCAGGAGTCTGTCCAGGTAATGGCCGGGTTGCGGAGCCGGTTGCGTTGTCTTAAACCGCTTGACTGAAGCTGATTTGTGCAGAGGCGGTGAAAGGCGTTACCCGCAGATGTGAGGCATCAGGTCGTTTTATTACGTTTAAATAAGGGCGGGT
>JAJXZA010000037.1 GCA_021780285.1 Planctomycetota bacterium | reverse complement strand
GTTGGACCTTCTGGAGGTGTGCCCAGTACGGGGAAGCTGATTTTTGAATAATTCGCAATGCCTATGCGGGTGAAATGCGTTTTCTATATAAGGAACTTTGGTTTACAGGCCCTGACTCCGCGGTCAGATCGCTCGCCCTGCGAGTTTAACCGCAGATATCGCAGATGTTCGCAGATAAGATTTCACCGCAGTGTATGCGGGGCCACGCAGAGATTGCGAGCGATTGGGTGCAGGTATCGGCCGCGTAATATATACGCTGACGAATTAACGTGCCGGTCATGGTTTGACATACATACGCAAGATCGCCCATCGTGCCATGTTATACTCTGCGGTAAAACTATACGCACGAATCGCAGGAGGCATCTTGCAGCTTGCCGCTTTGGCTTTCTTCTTCGGTTAAGTAGCAGCCGGGGTCAAAACCCATCCAGTCGCCGGTGGCGGCTTCGGCGCGGGTGCGCAGGTTGCCGTTGCATACCGATAGAAACGCGCAGGTGCGGCAGCGGTGCGGGAGCTGCTCGCGGCGATTGCGCAGCACCGCCAGACGCGGATCGGTCGCGTCGCTCCAAATTTTGCTGAAGGGCTGTTCGCGCACGTTGCCGCAGTTGTAATGCCAACTGAACTGGTCGTAATGCACATTGCCCATGGGGTCTATGGCTGCGATGTTGCAGCCTGATCGGTTGCCGCCGGTGCCGCGAAGTTTTTCTTCGACGGCGGCGGCCCGGTGGGGCTGGTGCTGCCTGAGCCACAGCAGCACATACGCCGCGTCGGCGGCGTTGTCTACGGTGAGCACTTCAAGCGGCAAACCGCGCTGGTGCAGTTCGATGCTCTTTTCAAATATGCGATCCACAATGGCACGTGTCTGCTGGGCAGACAGATCAACCTTCTGCATATTTTCGCCGCGGCCGCTGTAGGCGAGGTGGTATATGCACAGCCGCTGTACATCGTGGGCGGCGCACAGAGCAAAAATGCCATCGAGGTCGGTGGCATTGAGCGCGTGAACGGTAAAGCGCACGCCTACCTTGATGCCCCTTGCCCGGCAACGGTCTATGGCGGCCAGCGAAGCTGCAAATGCGCCGCGCATGCCGCGAAGTTTGTCGTGCCGTTCGGCGCGGCCATCAAGGCTTATGCCGATGTATTTGAGGCCGCTTGCAGCAAGCCGATCGGCAACGGCGTCATCAATAAGTACGCCATTGGTGGAGAGCGTTGTGGCCAGGCCAAGGCCGCGGGCATGGGTGATAAAGTCAAAAACTTCGGGACGGGTGAGCGGCTCGCCGCCGCTGAACAGAACGGCCGGCGCCTTAAAGGCGGCCAGGTCGTCCAGTAAGTTCATGCCTTCCTGCCGGGTAAGCTCGCCGGGCGCGGGCTTGTCGCCGGCGGAAGCATAGCAGTGCACGCATTTAAGATTGCACCGTTTGGTAAGAGCCCACACCACCACAGGGCGTGGGACGGCGCCATTGTGCGTGTGGGAATAACGCAGGCGTTCGTTGCCGGCCTGATGGTCACAAAGCAGGTTGGTAATGCTTAACATGATGAAACGACCTCCAAAGATGTGTCCGCAGCTTGCGGCGAAACATAAATACAATCAGGTTCTGATGCCAGCGGATCGCCGGTAAGAGCGTATGCCCGCGCCCGGCTGCCGCCGCAAATGCCTTTATATTGGCAGAACCCGCACTTTCCTTTGAGCATGTCGCTGTTGCGCAATTCGCGGAAGAGCGGTGCATGCTGGTAAATATCCACCGGCGATTGGTTTGGAAATGTGCCGCAATTAATCGGTAAAAAGCCGCTGGGGTACATTTCTCCGATATGGCTGATGAACATGACGCCGCGGCCGTCGTTGGTGCCGACGATGCCCGGAACGCCGGCGGGGGCATCGCCGGATGATGGGGCGCCGCTGTGCCGGGCGCGCTCGATAAGATAACGTCGAAAGTGTGGCGCTTCAGTGGTTTTTATGCCGAAGCTGCGGCGTTGCATTTGCCGTGCGAGGCGTTCAAAGGCAAGCTCATACTGTTCTGCGGAGATGCGCTGCTCGGCGAGGCCGCGTCCGGTGGGGACGAGAAAAAACACCGACCAGAGTTTGATAGGATAGTTGGCCAGCAGTTCGGCCATGGCATCTATTTGTGAGTAGTTAAGCCGGGTGATGGTGGTGTTGATCTGCATAGGCAAGCCGCAGGCAATGGCATCGCCGATGATTTCGAGCGTGCGCTGAAAGCTGCCGGGCACCTGCCGAAAGCTGTCGTGTGTGGCCGCGTCGGCTCCGTCGAGGCTTACGGCCAGGCGGTGCAGGCCCGCAGCGTGCAGGTGTTCGACGGCGCTGCGTGTGACGAGCCGGGTTGCCGAAGGCGTGAGGGCCATGGTGAGGCCGCGTTTTACGCCGTGGGAGATGATGTCAAAAATATCGGCTCGTTTGATGGGGTCGCCGCCGGTGAGCACCACGAGCGGCGGCCTGGCAAAGCGGGCCAGTTCGTCGAGCAGTTCAAGCGATTGGTCGGGCCGCAACTCGCGCGGGTGGGCATGGGGCTGGGCTTCGGCCCGGCAGTGCACGCATTTAAGATTGCACGCCCGGGTTACTTCATAAAAGACCACCATGGGTGAGTGCGAAAAGTCATTGGCGGTGTACGGCCGATTGAGTGCGGCAAGCTGGGCCGCAGAGGGTTTATGAGCCACCATAAAAACATCTCCAAAACCAAACTTTGGCTGTGCTGCAGCCCTGGCGCCGGGATGGCCGGCGAGGGCGGCGGCGGCACTTATTGGCCGCCGGCCAGCCAGTTGACTAACCATTATAACCGGTATAATCTGGATAACAAGGTCTTGTTACCTGTTTATGGAGAACTCCTATGCAGCCCATCAATCTCGATGCCATTCACCAACTTCTGGATGATGCGCTCATCGGCCGGCTGGCCATGAGCGACTCCGAGGGTCGCCCCTACGTTATTCCGATGCCGTTTTGCCGCCAGGGCAACACCATTTATTTGCGCGTGCCCGATGCTGGCCGCAAGGCGGAGATACTGCGGCACAACAACCGCGTATGCCTGGAGGTGGACTGGATCGCCGAGCAGATGCGTGACTATGCCTCGGTGCTGGTGGAAGGCCGGCTGGTGGATGTTCATGATGCCGCCGAAAAATCTGTTGCCCGCGCGGCCAACGAAGCGAAGTATCGTCGGTTGCGTCCCGATTACCGCCCCGGCCACCAGCGAGCGACTGCCCTGGAGGCTCTGCCGCTGAAAAAAATCATCTTGGAGAACATAAGCGGCCGTAGAATGTCGCCCGAGCCGAGTGCTGCGGCGTAATAACCGCGCTGTAGCGGCTCGAAGGTCGGCTCGCGACCCGATAAGAAGTGCTCCGACGTTATCGAGGATTTTGCCATCTCTGGCTCAATGGTCCTGGTATAGGGTGAGGTAATGGTGGTGATGGCTTCCCGGCCGTTGCTGCGTTTCCGATTCACTTGTTTGTTTGCGCCGTAAGCCATGGTGTAATTATTTTATTCATGGCATGAATACAATCTATTCATGCCATGAATAAAATCTATTCATCATGTGGTGGCATCAAAGGAGGGCCTGCACCATTGCATAAGCACGAGGGTTATGGCGCATCACTTTGCAGCGCAGCGTGGTCTGCGTTTTGCAATAGCAGGAGAGACCCGACGACTGATTTCCTGTCGCAGGGGCTTGCCTCGGCCGGACTGCCGGGAGATTTTGGCATGTGTGGTTCAAGCCCGATATACCGCTCGCGGCCAGAATTGAAGTATTTCTCATGGTGCTGCGGCGCAACCCGGGCACCCCGGCGGCGCTGCGGCTGGCCGGGGCGGGCAAAAGGGCTTGACCACGCGGCTTAACCGCGTGGCTCGTTGGTGGGGGACGTTCAATTTTGCTTTAAATTTTGGCCGCTTGCAGTATAGGTGGCTTCTGCCCTATCGGGAGTTCGCCATCCCTGGCTCAGCGCTGCGAGCGACGTGGCATTGCAACCGGTTTGGTTGGCGGCGCAGCGCCCCGGGCAGCCATGAACCTGCCGGGGCGGTTTGTCGGTACATCTCGCAAATCGCGTTTCACAATTCGCATTCTGGCGATCTGCCAAGCGGTGGCGCGGCGGTCAACGGTTGCAATTATTTGACGTGTTTGAGTGCTGCGATAATTGCGTCGGCCACCTGCGAACAAGAAGCTCGCCCGCCCAGGTCGCCGGTGACAACCTGCCCGGCGTTGAGAACCTCGAAGGTGGCTTGTTCGATTGCTTTGGCTTCGTGTGTGAGGTTAAAGGTGTAGTTGAGCATCATGGCAACCGTCAAAATCGTGCCCACCGGATTGGCTTTGTTCTGCCCGGCGATATCTGGTGCGCTGCCATGAATGGGTTCGTAAAATGGCACGGCGGTATGGCCTTTGGCATCTGGCTCGCCGAGGCATGCGGAGGGCACCAGGCCGATGGAGCCGGCGAGCATAGAAGCTTCATCACTTAAAATATCGCCGAAGGTGTTTTCGGTGACGATTACATCAAATTCCGATGGCCTTCGCAGAAGCTGCATCGAAGCATTGTCCACATACATGTGCTCTACCTGAATATCCGGATTTTCTTTGGCCATGTCGGTGGCGATTTCGCGCCAAAGCTGGCT
>JAJXZA010000386.1 GCA_021780285.1 Planctomycetota bacterium | reverse complement strand
AAGATAGTATGCCGCCTCGCAACCGGCCAATTTGGGTGCAAGCGCATCAGCGTCTGAAATATCCGCTTCGACAATTTCAACAAGCGGGCTTTGGGCCCAGTGCCGGCTTTGTAATTTACGCGCACTACGACTGATGCAACATATCCGGAAGCCAGCGGTTAGCAGGCGAGCGCCCAAACGGCCACCAACATAACCCGTCGCACCGGTCAAACATACCCGCCGTACTCCGGCGAGAGTACCTGAATCGGTTGCAGTGAACCCAGCGCCCATAGGCCCACTATCTCCAATGGGATCAACCACCGCGGCACTTCAGAAGCTGCACGCCCAAAAGGTTACTCCTCACCAAAGCGAGCACGCACCAGTTGCTCCAGCGCGTCCAGAGCGCTAACGGCATCATCGCCGTCAGCTTCAACTTTCAGGCCGGTCCCCTCCGTAGCAGCGAGCATCATCATGTGCATGATGCTTTTGCCGTCAACGCATTGGTCTCCCTTCCATACGCGAATATTGCTGCGAAAGCGATTGGCGACATCCACGAATTGCATGGCGGGACGGGCGTGCAACCCGAGCTTATTGCAAATTGTCATCTGACGATCCATGGATTCGCCAAGAAAAATATCAGTGCAGTTTCGGCCGCAAACAAGCGGACACCGGCACGTTCGGCCATGCCGCCGCCCCAATTGCCACGCACTTTACTGGCTGGGGCAATAACTTTGAACGCATCAGTGCGCGACCCCAGCCTGGTCTGCTTCCTCGATCAGATCAACTATTTCACGCTGGCTTTGCGCCTGCCTTAAAAAGCGTCGAAAATTATCCTGTTGCAGGTGTCGGAAGATGCTCTCCATCGCCTGAAGGTGCCCATCCGGGCTATCTGGCGGCGATAGCAACAGCACCACGCTGTACACGGGCGCCTGATCTAAAGCCGAAAAATCAATTCCCGCAGCGCTTCGACCGATCACACCAAGACGGCGCTTAATACAAGGATGCTTCACATGCGGCACCGCCACACCCTTACCAAAGCCGGTGCTGCCGTGCTTTTCACGATCCACTATGGCTCTGGCGAGTGTGTCAACATCCGCCTGGTTGAGCGCCTTAGCCGCGACCAGTGATTCCAGTAATTCGCGAATCACCGCATCGCGCTGGGTAGCGTTAAGATTTGCGACAATCGCCTCTTTACAGATGAAATCCGAGAATTTCATAAAACCTCTCTGGCAAACAATTTTACCTCGGGGCGTGCCCCGATCATCCGGGGTGCTTGCGGTTTCGGTGCTTGTCTTTATGTTCTGTCAGTTGGCGTTCCAATTTGTGCGCCGCCTGATCAATACACCCGTATAAATCATCTCCCTCCACCGTTGCTACAAACATGTTGCGATGCTCGGCATTTACAATCATCTCAACCTTCTTGCTGTTTCCGGCGCTGCCGTCAAGAATTACCTCGATCTCCTTGATCAGATCATAATATTTAAGCAGCTTGGTGGCTTTTTCGTCGGCATGCTGTTTAATGGCGGGCGTTACCGCCATATGGCGACCGGTTACCGTGATAATCACAATCGTAGCTCCTGAAGACTCCCAGTTTGAGGTCCGCCTTACGCAAAGCCGACACCCCTTCCAAGGGTTCTTTTCCTGCGCTCTACACTAATCGGTAGGAGCCTGCAGCGTCAACTCGCTTATGTCGCAACACGTCGCATTCCATATAAGTAACGCTTGTTCTATTAGCAAAAAACGCAACGCTGGGTGCTCCAGAATCACGACCACTGCCCTGCGGCCCGCAAGCCGCCATACGCATCCAACAAGCTAAAACTAAAGTGATTGCGGGCATCCTTTACTCAGCGGCGCCACTGCGAAATTGACATCCGATAACGTTTTCATGCAATGCGTCCATCCAAACTTTAAAAAAATAGCAACTTTCTTCTTTGACTTTTGGTGAACGTGAGTACAATTGACTGTAGAGGACTTAAGTAAGTGTGCCCGCAGGTGCGACGGGGTTTTTAAGAGAGAGGAGAAATCATGAAGTTTGAGCTACCATCCAGCAAGTCGGGCGACTGGCCGCTTCTTATTGCAGCCGGTATCTTTTTTATCGGCATCGTGGGGTGGCTGCATTATCGCAACACTACCGCGGAGGCGACCGCCGAGACCCACTTTACTTTGTCCACCTTGCAGCAAGCCTTGGCCGAGTACGAAAGCGTTGTCGGAACCGCTCCGGTTATCGCCCCCGGCAAGCCATCCATGCATTGCTTTCTTACCGAGTATCAACGCGCGTTTGCGTACAAGACATTTGATGGCCGCTGGCACAACAACCTTCATGTTCTGCGTGCGCTGCGTACGGACGCCACCGTTTTTGGCTCGATACGTATGCCCGACGGGCAGCGGATGCGGGGGCTTGTGGCGGTAAAAGATGGCTTCCACAAACCAATTCACTACATCGTCAACCGTAATATTTCGTGGCGGGCGCCCTGCTTTGTCAGCATCGGCTCGGGCTGGGGCAGCGCCCGCCATCCGAGGATATATTCACCGGCGCCGCAATAGGCGGTCGGTAAATATTCGTGCAGCTTTCTCTCTCGCAAACCTGGAGCGATTTATTGTTCCGGGTTTGTTTTTTATAGCGACTGCTATGATCCCCTTCCGCTTAAGCGGTTGCCGGGCAGCCGCTCGACGCCTGGTTGCCGCCTCAACTCCCGCGCACTGGTAGAACCCGGTAATATGCGGTTTAATCATGACGATTACCGGAGTTTTTAGAAGGTGACCATGAGTAAATTTGAACATATTCCGTTGACTAACATGCTCTATGACCCGCAGCGCGATTTTCTACTCGTTGCCGGGCCATGCGTCATTGAAAGCCTTGAATTGTGCCTCCATATCGGCGCGGTTGCACGCGATGCGGCAAAGCGCCTTGGTGTTCCATACGTTTTTAAGGCCAGTTTCGATAAAGCCAATAGGTCCAGCAGCCAGTCATACCGGGGACACGGCTTGGACCATGGCCTGAATATTCTTACGCAGGTTGGGCGTAAGCTCGGTGTGCCCGTCACCACAGACGTACACGAAAGCGATCAGGCGGCCCACGTCGCTTCTGCGGTTGATGTTCTGCAAATTCCTGCATTTTTATGCCGCCAGACAGACCTGCTGGTGGCCTGCGCCAAAACCGGCAAGCCTGTCAATATTAAAAAAGGGCAGTTCATGTCTCCCTGGGAAATGAAAAACGCCGTCGAAAAAGTTCGCTCGGCGGGCAATCCACATGTGCTTCTTACCGAACGTGGAACATTTTTTGGCTACAATCGCCTGGTTAACGACATGACGGGCATTCCGCAAATGCAGGCCCTGGGCGCTCCGGTGCTATTTGATGCCACGCACTCCACGCAACTGCCGGGTGGCCTCGGGGCCGCAACGGGAGGGCAACGACAATACGTAGGTCTTTTAGCCCAGGCGGCAACCGCCGCCGGCTGCAATGGCCTGTTCATAGAGGTGCATCCAGAGCCGGATAAGAGTCCCTCCGATGCAGCCACTATACTGCCGCTTGACGAGCTTGAGTCGCTGCTCAGTCGTTGTCTCAAAATTAGACAGGTTATTGCGACATCGGCCTGATGCAATAATATTTCGCATACACCGTTTTACAACTATGAACAACGCAATTCGCTTCGCTATTTACCGACTCAATTGCGACGCTCTGGCATTTGCCGTCGCCTTGTTACTGAGCATGAACCTGGCCTGCAGTTTAAAGGCCCAAACGCCGGAGCACGAAAGGTTTTACCTGCACAATGGCGTCATACGTGTAGGGATTGATTTGTCCAAAGGCGGAGCCATAACCTGGCTTTCGCGCGAGGGCAATCATCCTAACATGGTAAACCACGCGGACTGGGGCCGCGAAATTCAGATGTCAGATTATTCCGGCCCGGTTCCTTACATACCACCGGGGGCGGAAGTTTCGCCGGTGTGGCGCAGCTTGGGCTGGAACCCCGTACAGGCGGGCGATGCATTTAAGCATGCCTCTCGCATTTTACACTTTGCCCACGGCCCCACTTGGCTTACCGTGACGTGCCAGCCTATGCAATGGCCTTTGCGCAACTATCCTGCACATTGCACTTTCACCACCCGGCTGAGCATCAAAGGTCCGGTCGTGCGGGTAGACAACATCATGGTCAATAACCGCCGCGACCATACACAATTTCCCGCTCGCACGCAGGAATTACCCGCCCTTTATGCCAACGGCCCATACTACCTTCTGTATGGTTATACCGGAGACAAGCCTTTTACCAACGCACCCATCACCTGCCTGGACACCAAAGCCCTGCTGGCGCTGGCCCGGCGCGATCCCACCGGAACCAAACCGCTTACGCACACATTTCACTGGATGCCGCGCCAACTCTTGCCCGAAAACTGGGCTGCGTTTGCCGACACAAAAGGTCATGGCTTTGGCATCTGGGCTCCGCGATCTTACCTATGGAGTTCTTTTTTCTATGGACACCCCGGTATCGGCGGCCCCAAGGACGGCAACACGGCCTACATCGCGCCCAACCGCGATGAAATTCTTGATTCACTACTGTCCGGTCAACGGCATGGGCAAAAGCAGTTTTAAGCTTGTAGAATAAGGAGTTTCTGCATCTATGATAGGGTACACGATTTGATTTCCAACGGTTGATTTTAGGCCCGAATCGGGCACC
>JAJXZA010000125.1 GCA_021780285.1 Planctomycetota bacterium | reverse complement strand
GAAAAGTCCGAGCAAGATCGCCAAAAAACACATACTTGCGCCGAAAACCACCCGATACCGCCCACAGCGGCACCGTCTGGCTTGCCGGGCATGATATTGGAAACTCTACATATGATTTTGCCCTGGGACTGGAGGACTATTATTGGCCTGATGCCCCTTGCGCATGACGCCGCGGGCGGATAAAATGCCCCTGCTGCAATGGGGCAGCGGGCAAGCGTGGGCGGCAGGTATTATGCGTCAATCATTTCAACACAAACCGCCTCTGCGTATTTGCACCACAACGCTGTGGGAATACCCCTCGCAGGATTATGGCCGCGAACCCCACGGCGACAAAGACTATGTCGGGGCTACGCCGGCATGGGTTATCTGGAACCTGCTGCAGCGATATACGCGCACCGGCGATATTATTTTAGACCCGATGTGCGGCAGCGGCACCACTCTGGATGTCGCCCGCGAACTGGACCGCACCGCAATGGGCTTTGACCTTGCGCCGCGCCGGGCCGACATTAAGCCCGCCGACGCACGGCAGATTCCACTGGCAAACGCTTCGGTTGATTTTGTTTTTGTTGACCCACCCTACTCAACCCATGTTGATTATTCGGATGACCCACGCTGCATCGGCAAATTAAGCGCAGCGCCCGACCCACAGCAGTCTGGCAACGCCTATTATCAAGCTATGGAACAGGTTTTTAAGCAGTGCCGTCGGGTGCTTAAGAACCGCCGATACATGGCCGTGTACGTGAGCGACTCATTTAAAAAAGGCCGCCCGTTTATGCCCATCGGCTTTGAACTTTTCGGCATTTTGCGGACCATGTTTGACCCGGTTGACATTATTGCGGTGGTGCGGCACAACCAAAAACTCGGCCGTGGAAACTGGCACAAGGCCGCGGAAGAGGGCAACTACTTTTTGCGCGGGTTTAACTATTTGTTAATTTTTAAGAAGTATGATGCTGACTCAGCGGGCGAACGCGACGCTAAGCGCTTGCCCGCGGCAGAACATCGGCGAAAGGATGCACAGTACCATGGCAGACAGCAACGCTAGAATCGAGCTTCGTTCGTATGTGCTTCAATCCATCAGTCAGTCGGCCGAGGTGATTGCAGCGCTCAAAGACCAGATTGAAACAATTGACCGTATTGCGCAATGCATAACCGAGCGGCTGCTGTCGGGGCATAAGCTGCTTACCGCGGGCAATGGCGGATCGGCCGCCGAAGCCATGCACCTGGCTCAGGAAATTACCGGCAAATACAGCCGGGCGGACCGCAAGCCGCTGGCGGCTATTTGCTTATGCGCTGATGCCACCGCACTTACCTGCATCGGCAATGACTGGGATTTTGCCAGCGTGTTCTCCAGGCAGGTTGAGGCACTGGCCAAACCGGGCGACATGCTGGTAGTGTTCTCGTCCAGCGGCAACAGCGAGAATTTAATTCGCGCATGCGCCGCCATCAAAGCGGCCGGCGGCCTGGCCATCGGGCTTTTGGGCAAGGGCGGTGGAAGCAATTTGCCTCTGTGTGATATGGCGCTGGTGGTTCCGAGCCAGCGCACCGCCTGCATTCAAGAGGCGCAGCAGGTGGTACTGCATCTTATTCTGGAATATATAGACCGCCTTTGCCCATGAGGCAAAACACCACGCCACGAAGTACTTAACGCACATGGAGCACACCGATGGTTAAACGCAGCAGCAATGAGGGCACGAGTTTTCGGCTTCGAGCTGTGCGGTTCCTGGTGCGGCGGGTCGGCGTATCGCTTTGCGTGCTGCTTGCCGCACTTGCGTACCCATTGCAACCTAAAAGCGTCAATGCCGCGCACGCCGACCCTATTGGTCTGTTGCCCAGCGGTCGCATGGTAACGCCGGTAGACCGTTGCGTTGCAGCGCCGAACTTTGTGATCAATCTCTGCCCAGCAGGCAACAGCGTATTGGCGCTTGCGGCAGGAGCCGCTTCGACACAAAGCATCATTGCGTTAAGCGGTGATCGCCTGGCTCCGCAAGGCAGTTTGGTTTGCATGCGCAGCCGCCACTGGAGCGATCGGTTTCGTGGCAGCCATATTCTGGCCAACCAGAGCCTGTTTCAGGGTATTGCTTCAGGCCATGGCGGCATGATCTACGCGGCTGGCGGATACTCCAATAATGTGCTGATGCTTAAAATGACCGATCATTCGTTAAAGCTGCTGCAGAAGTTTTCGCTGCAGGGCCAGAGTTTTCCGGCCAGTCAGTACCCGTATCAGTATCAAGGGTTTGGACCGGGTCACCCGCTGTTTTATCCGGATGCGGTGGCATCATCGGCTTCAGGCCTTCACTTGTTTGTTACCGGCTTGCTCGCCAACTCGCTGGCACGCATTAACACACGCACGGGGCACGTTGTTTATGCCAATGCCGGTGCTGCGCCCTACAGCGTGGCGATTGCAGGCGTCGGCGGTCGTCGGTATGCGATTGTAAGTGATTGGGGAGCCGATGAGGTAACCATTTTTGACGCGGCCACGATGAAAAAATTGGGTATGGTGCGTGTCGGCCCGCCCACGGGTCCAAAGAACCAACTGCCGGGCGTGCATCCCACAGCGCTGGGCGTTGTGCCCGGCACTTCGATGGTTTGGGTGGCATGCACCAACAATAATCGGCTGGTGCTTGTGGATGCCGCATCGCGGCGCATTGTTCGCAGCATTGAGGATGAACCCTATCCACACGCGCCGGCTGGAACGTACCCCGATAGCTTGGCTGTTTGGCACACCATGCTGTTTGCGGCTAATGCCGGCAATGACGACGTTGCGGTGTTTAATCGCCACACCGGCAAGCCGCTTGGACTGATTCCGACCGGCTGGTACCCTACCGCGGTGTGCGTACATAACGACGCGCTTTACATTGCCAGCGCCAAAGGGCTGGGGTCTGGCCCGAACCTGCGTGGCCAATGGGTTGGCAATTCAATGCAGTCGCTGGTGCAGCGGGTTGATCTAAAGGACTTGGCTAAACATCTACCTCAATGGACGTATCAAGCGCTGGCGAATAATCACTTTTTAACGCGCCAGCGGCAGCAATTGCTGCAAGCCAATGCCGCGGCAACGAGATTTTTACGCAAGTACATTCAATATGTCGTGTTCATTCTGCGTGAGAATAAAACATTTGATGAGGATTTTGGCGCGTATGCACGGGCCGGCGCCTGGGCAGACCCACACCTCGACCTGTATAACCAACGCGAACTGCCCAACGTGTACGCCCTGGCGGACCGCTATGCACTGATGGTTAATTACAAGGTGGACGGCGAGGTGACAGCTCAAGGGCACCAATGGACGACCGCGGGGAGCGATTCAGATTATGTACAGCGCACATGGCCGATGTATTATTCCGGGCGGGGCCTGGCGCCCAATCCGGGTTGGACGCAAAATCTCGGTTCCGCAACCGCCCCGCCGCTGGGCCGCCCCGTTGGATTTAACGGTGAGGATAATCCAAAGTCGGATTATGAGGACCTCTCCAAACTGGGGCATTGGTCAAACCCGTGGATCAGCTATCCCGACGGACTTTTTTTGTTTGATAACCTGGCGGCACATCATGTGTCATTTCTGGACTTTGGCGAGTTCGCGTCGCGCAACGAAGCGGGCGACATATCGTCGGCAATCAAAAAGAGTCTGGTCTTTTCGTTTCCGGGGTGGAATCGGTACATACCGGATACAGCCAGAGCCAAGTACGTTCGAAAGGAATTGACCAGCCGCAAGGATGATTTTCCGCGCTTTTGTTACATCTGGTTGCCTGACGATCATACCGCAGGAAGGGCATCCGGTTTTTACACACCCGATGCGTACGTGGCCAACAACGATGCCGCCACCGGCGAAATTGTGCAGTACCTGACCCACACACCGCAATGGAAGCACATGGCAATTTTTATTACCGAAGATGACGCCCAGAGCGGAGCCGACCACATTGACGCTCATCGGTCGCTGGCGCTGGTGGTAAGCCCATGGATTAAGCCCGGTCATCTGGTGACGCGGCCCTACTCGCAGGTGGATTTGCTGCGCACCATTGAGGCCATCTGCAATATTCCAAGCATGTCGCAGTGGGATGACAATGCGCGGGTGCTGGCGGGCATATGGGCCAATCAACCGCACAACGCCCCCTACCACGCCATACCCATGCAAATACCCATGACGCTTAACACGGGGCCGGTGACCGCCTTGCAAAAGCTGCGTTTGGCCGCCGGCAAAAATGGCCATTGGCTTTCGCCGCAATGGGTAAAAGCACACGCACAAGAAATCAGGCAGATTGAAAAACATCCCGTCGAGTGGTACTCGCCCACGAGCCTGCTTAAAGTGCCGGGGCCTGAGCAAATGCGGCAGGAATGGATTGCCTGCAAGGGCAGCGCCTCATGGCGGCATGTTCAACAATATATTCAAGCGATGGCTCAAAAGCGTCATGTGCCACTATCCGCTATTGTGGCCAATGACGATAATGATGGCGGCGATTAACCGGCTTACAGCATAGCGCGGGCTATGCCCGCAACCCAAGGTGTGAGGTAAGGCCCATGGTAATGGGACCATTTGTTCTATGCAGGTGGGCTGTGCGGCATGGGGCGGTTTCTTCCACCCGCCCCCTGCCCCCCCACCCGGCCTTGCAACTCTTCTCCCTCATGTTGGAGGTAGGATGCCATGCACGAGAGTGAAAGGCATTG
>JAJXZA010000112.1 GCA_021780285.1 Planctomycetota bacterium | reverse complement strand
AGCGCTAGTAGCTCAATTGGATAGAGCGTTGGCCTCCGAAGCCAAAGGTTGTGGGTTCGACTCCCGCCTGGCGCATGTTTTTTGGCGTTTTATGTTAATAAAGGACATGCCTTGCCGGCATGAAACATGCGAACGATGAACGCAACCTCCAGCGCTGCCGAACTTGTTGACCTCACCATTATTGGCGGCGGCCCGGTGGGCCTGTATGCGGCCTATTACGCGGGCCTGCGGCAAATGAAAACGCAAATCATAGATTCGCTTGATCAACTCGGCGGACAGCTTGCGACGCTGTACCCGGAAAAATACATTTATGATGTTGCGGGCTTTCCAAAAGTCATTGCACGCGACCTGGTCAACAGCCTTGTCGAGCAGGGAATGCAGCATGGCTGCAAAGTACACCTGAACGAAACCGTCCAGACCCTCACGCGAGACGAAGCCCGCAATTGCTTTATACTCAAGAGCGACAAGGGCGAACACCTCACTCGAACCGTCATCATTTGTGCGGGGGCAGGAGCTTTTCAGCCGCGAAAGGTCGGCGTCGCCGCCACCGTGCCGCATGAAGGCAAAGGTGTTTACTATGCCGTCGGCAGCAAGTCGGTATTCGCAGGCAAGAAGTTGCTGATCATCGGCGGAGGCGATTCGGCACTGGACTGGGCCATGAACCTCAAAGACACGGCTGCGGAAATTACGGTAATTCATCGCCGCAACCAGTTCCGTGCCCATGAAGATTCGGTGGCGCGTGTACTGGCATCGGGCACGCGTATTTTGACATTCTGCGAATTAAAAGACGTGCAAACAGCCGATAATAAGATTTGTGGCGTTCTTATTCATAACAGCCAGAAAAAAGAAGACTTTTCGCTGGCGGTGGACGCTATTCTGGTTCAGGTGGGTTTTATCAGTTCGCTTGGGGCTATAAAAAATTGGCCCATCAAGATTGAAGGAAACTCGATAATGGTAGACACCCACATGCAAACAAATTTGCCCGGCGTGTTTGCCGCCGGCGATGTGGCCGGTTTTGACGGCAAACTCAAGCTTATTTCCACGGGCTTTGGCGAGGCCGCGACGGCGGTAAACTTCGCCAAAACGTTTATAGACCCGCACGCCCGGGCATTTCCGGGGCACAGCAGCGAAATGGGCCCGCAAGCCCTTACCACCATTAATACGGAAAAAGATGCAACTGTCTTGTCGCATGCGGGTTAAAGAGTGTATACTCTCGTATGCAAAGAGCCACGACCGTATGCGGGCCGGCTGCTGGCAGACTGGAGCAAAGCCAAAGAGATGAGTTTTTTGGCGCTTAGACCGGGGCTTGATTGGCAAACAAGCCGGATGAAATAGTTAAATGGGGCGGCAGGATGCCGCAGGTGGGCTTGACAGGCGTTGTGCAATATCCGTTGCCGCCGGCAGGCCATTGGTGATTATTCAGGGGTGGCATTGAAACTCTCTGGCGTGACAACCTTTAAGATGCTGGGCGTAACCGCCTTGGCCATCTCGATGGTTTCAACCTGGCCGGGTTGCAAAGGTACCGGTGCAGACCCAGGCTCTGCCAGCAGCGCTCGCCATGCACCTTCTGCCATTACCGCAGCTCATGTTGGTAGCGTCTCGGCAGCACAAATGTTGGCAGATCCGCTTACCAGCCCGGTGTGGCAAACCGCAGCCTGGCAAACGCTCGGACCGGCGCCAGGCCACGCCGTCACCCCCAACCTCACACGCGTGGCGACCGCATGGGGCAACAACGACCTCTACGCCGCTTTTGTATGTGTGGGTTCGAGCGGATCAGCCAAGCCTCAACTTGCCTCGGAGCTTTGGCGGCATGAAAGTGTGGAGTTCTGGCTCGACACCTCCCGCAAGCAAAACGGCACTGATTTTTTAGAAATTGTCGCGGCGCCCAACGGCCAATGGTATGAGGCTCAGCATCGCTCGGCCGATGCACCCCAGCCGCGTTCAGATGGGCAACTTAACCTGTCGCACCCGTTCAGCATTATTTCTATGAAAACGGCCGGGTTGGCCGTTTACACGGGTCGCGGCACTTACAAGGGCCAACCGGCATGGACGGTGGTGGTGCGGGTTCCGCTCGCACAGCTACCTCAGCGGCTGCGAACCGTACCGGCACAAGGCGAGCGATTCAAGGCTAATTTTATTCGTTACGACTGGCGTGTGGGTGACGATGGCCACCGCAAGTTGGTGCAGTCAAACCTGTTTCCGGTGCCTACGGCCGCACAGGCATTTGCCCCGTACCTTATGGGCGAACTGGTCATAGGCCCAAATTCTCCCTATGCGGATGTAACACTCGACAGCTACCCCAGCGGCAACAATCCATAATTGAACTAAACCCGTCAAGTCCTGATATTCATTGGCGCTCCTCAAGGGTCATTTTTGAGGAGTTCAGGATGTGTGAACGCAAAATAAAGTGGTACAGTAAGTGCTTCAAGATGCAGGTTATTTCGGCCTCGGCAGCCGGAGGCACCATTGAGAATGCTGCATATTATATAGAAGGCCGCCCCCCTGCCTACTCCGAACCCGCGCTGGACTTATACCGTATAACAAAGTAATATTTCTCGTGGCGACGGTTCAGTAATGAGTAGAGGTTTTGCAATATGGCAGGCAAGCATAAGCGCATGAAAGCCCCCAAAGATCAGGTCATGGCCTTTAAGGTAGACGCCCAACTTGCGTCGCTACTGGCATCCGTTAAAAACAAAAGCGAACTTATTCGCGATGCCGTTTACGCATACCTGGGGCATCTTTGCCCTCTTTGCGAGGGCAAGGGCACCATTCCCGCCAACCGCAGTCACGAAATTGAGTTACTTCTCAAGCAATTGGAGTTTGCCGCTTGTTCTGGCTGCCATACACCCCTTCCGGTTATGCCGCGGCTGCGAACGCTGGTGAATAAATTGCCCGGGGCAGACCGCATTCGTCTGCAGGAGTTCCAAAAAACCGGCGAATTGCTGTGTTCCGACTGTTTTGAAGCGGCCGATAAATGCGATACCTGCGGCGTGCACGTTCCGCACGGGCGCCTGCCGGCGCACCAGAAACAGCATGGGGCAGGCGTCGCGCGTTTGCGGCCAGTTGCCTTGCATGAAGCATAAGCCAGTCGGCGTAAAGCCAAAACAACCACTTGGTTTCAATAAGGCAGCATTCTGATGTTTACACACCTCCTGGCCATCAATCTCTGGAACCCCAATGGCGCCACCATGGGCATTGCCGCCATTTTGCTCACAGCCATGCTGCTGGGTATGGTGCACGGCATAACGCCGGATGAACACACCTGGCCTATCACGTTCAGCTATGCCGTTGGGAGCTATAGCTGGAAGGGTGGCATGCGGGCTGGCCTCCTGTTTTCGCTGGCGTTTACCGTTCAGCGGGCCATTGCCTCGGAAATTGCCTTCTTTGCCATGAACGATGTGGTCAAGCGCTACTTTTTGGACGTGATTAAAGGTGATGCCTACAATTTCATCATTTATATCGTCGTTGGCGCGGTGATGGCCGCTTCGGGCTTTTATATTTTGACGCGCGGAAAGATTCCGCATCTCTTTCATGTGCATAAAGTACGTGCTGAGGGCGAGGTAAACCCACAGGCCATGCCGCGCTATATGCCGCTAGTGCATGGCTTTATCGCCGGCTGGGGCACGGGCGCGTTTGCCCTGCTGGTCTATCTCTACCTCGCTCCGCACATGGGCAGCCCGTGGATCGCCTTTTTACCCGGCCTATTTTTCGGCGTGGGCACCATGATCATGCAGATACTTCTGGGCGGCTTGTTTGGCCAGTGGATGGCCCGCCGCAACATGCACAACGATGCCCGTCGGCTTTTGGCAAAGCTGATGTCCGGCCGCACGCTAACCTGGGCCGGCGCCGCATTCGTTATTGTTGGCGTTTTAGGCCTTATTTTCCCAAAAATCGGCGATCTGCAAATAGATACGGGCCTTAAGGTTCATAATCTGGCCCACCTGGGTCTGGGCTTTTTTCTGGCGGTTATCGTGCTGTTTGCGGTCGCGGGCTTCTCGCTGTGGCGATCACTTCGCGACGTATCACGCATGGAAATTGTTCCCGGCGCGCAAGACCTGCCTGATCCCGAGCCGGACGGCTGCGGCCATCATGGCCACCACAGCCATCAGCATGAACCTTTGCCTTCCACTACCCCGGCAGCCGATTTAGACCCCAACGCGCTGCCTTAACCATGCTTGAAGCTGGTTAAGCACAATCGTTGGCTGCCTAAACTGCAGCGGGACAGTCTATAGACCCCGCAGGCCTTCAGCCTGCCATAAGGCGCGGAAAATCGGCAAGCTGACGCCGTGCTTCCAGCCGTTCACGCTTTCGCTGAAAGCCGGTTTTGTTAAAACCGAGTTTGTGATGACGAGCCTTGGAACCCGAATTGCGACGATGAGGCATGAGGGTACTCCCTTAAAAGAAGTTACAACCATAGACTCATAGCAAATGTCATACCACCTTTGATCGGTCAATTCAAGAAAAATCTCCAGAATGTCCGCGAGCCATCTGCCGCGCACGCCAAAGCTATTTAGGACGCAGGGACAATGGTCGGTGCAAAGTCTCAGTCGCAGTGCCCGGCGGCACACCCGCCACACGCTGCCATACCCGCACGCGCCACGGCGAATAAAAATAGAACCACCATTGGTAATACCATCGAAAGCGGCACTCCTGCACCAGCCGCCAGCCACTGCCC
>JAJXZA010000088.1 GCA_021780285.1 Planctomycetota bacterium | reverse complement strand
AATACAACAATTACATGGGTACACTTTGCCGGCAAAAATCGGCCGCAAACGTGACGTAAAGCTGGATTTAACAAGAGGTTACAGCGCTGAGATGCGTGCCAGAGAAGGTGGAACTTTGGGTTAACAACTCTCATATCACAGCCGCACCGGCGCAACCGGGCTCGCCAGCGGCGGTAATCCGCAACGGCAGGCCGGTGGCGTGGGGGTAATCGCGGGCGACGGCCAGCAGAACATCAGCAGCCCGACCGGCGGCATCCACCAGCGCCACAACCGATCCACCCGAACCGCACTGACTGATGCGCGCCCCATAAATACCCGCCGCCGGACCTGATTCCATAAGCCTGTCTACCATCCAGTCGGCCTGTGGGCACGACAAGTTAAGCCGCAGCCGGTAACTGTGCTGTGATGCCAGCAGCAGACGACCGGCTCGCTGCAGCACCAGTCGCAGCGCCGGGTCGCCGGGCGCCTGGCCCAGACGATGTGCGTCCGAAAGCTCTTCCATAGCCTGCAGGAAGTTTTCAGCATGTTCATGCTCGGCAATAAGATGGTCCACGGCCGTACGCACGCGATAGAAATGTTCGCCATGCACCGGCAGGTCGGGGTTGTCCCAGGGACCATACGACCGAAGAAAATCCCGTCCGCGCATGCGGCGCGGCAACAGCGTACGGAAATACCGCCGGTACAAACTCGGAGCCAAATTACCCAGGTAACCGTGCAACGGCGTATGCGTTTGGCCCATGTCGCGATAAATGGTTTCTATAATGCGCAGGCCCATCGCCCCAGCCATGCGTATGGCGCGCACGGTTTCGCCGCGGCGCGTGGTGTGCACGCCGGTATCGAGTGCGACAATGCGAACATGCGGCGGCAGAGTTATTTGTCCCACCAACTCGTGCGGCTGGGCGCTAAAGCGAAGCAAATGGGCCGGCGGGCCATCCAGAGCGGCCAATGCGGTGAGGGCATCTACCACGCTGCCATAGGTAAGGTCAAAAAGCGATTCGGCCTGATTAATCAGCAAAGCCTTGTCGAGAAGATTGAGCGGAAAGTTCAGTTCCAGACTGATGGCTTGCGCCAATGCGGCAAGCAATGCGGTGGAACTGCCCTGCGCGGCGCCCATGGGCACATCTGATTGCACCACCACTGTCAGGCCGCCCAAACTCCCGTCCGCCTGACGATGCCGCCCCACAGCTGGGCAGCGAGGGTGCCGCACCATCAACGCGATCAGTGCCAGCAGCGGCGCCGCCCAGACGGTCTGCGGTTCCAGCATGACCGCAAGACTGCGGGCAGTGAGCGGCTCTGCGGACGCGTCAAGCTGACGGGCCAAAAAGGCGAGCGGCGCGGCGTGGTGCCTTTCGAGCAGGCGGCGGCTATAAAGCACCACGCGGCCGTCACTGCGCCATTGCAAAGCAACGGCCGCACGGCGTGGAAGCGCCATTTGCGCCACCACGCCGCCCGCTTCGCTGGCCAAACCGCCCAGAACATCAATATGACCTGGTGCGCTGGTGCAGCACACCGGAAGCTCCGGCGATAAAACGCCATCTGGAATACCGGCAAAACGCCGGGCCATTTCTTCTGACAACTGCATCAAGCCCGTCATGGGGCATACTATACTCCACGCGGTCATAATTCGGCCATCCGGTGCAGCGCTCTCGGCACGAGCAGACGCCCCGACTTCGCTCTCGCCGACGGGGGCTAACCAAGCGGATTAAACGGGTGGCTCGTGGCAGGACGACCCTTTATTTTGCCGCAATCTTGGCCGCGAGCGGTATATACGCGCTGACGCCACCAGCACCACGCCTGCAACCAGCGGCGGGCGCAGCGACTGCCAACCCGGCAGCCTTTTGACGGATGAACCACGCTGTTGGCAGGCGATGCCATGGTTTTGGCGGCCCACGGCAATATTTCATAAGATATTGTTTTATAATATCTTATGAAAGTTTTGTGGCTTCAAAAAAGCCTCTGGTATGACCGTTGCTAATTAAGCCTGTGCGCCACCGGTGTATCTGGTGGACGGCTTTACGGAGAGGCAGTAAATCTCCGGAGGTTCAAGGAGTTAGCCGGCGAGAGCTGCTGGCGCCTTATGCAGGCTGGCAACGAGCTCTATGCTCACAAGCCGGCGGCAAGGCCGGCAGACGCTGACAAAACCTGAACAGGGTATGACCACATGACACCGGTTGCCCGGCTTAATGTATTGCTGACGCACTCGCGACCACGTGAGCGGTTTACTTATGGTAAAACCGAATGGCCGGAGCTGGTGTCGCGGTTGCTTTCGCCGGTGCAAATACAGACGTATGTGGCCGGTACCAGCGGCGAAGCACTGAGCCTTGCCGAAAGCCACTCCATGCATGTAGTAGTGGTGGACTTTCAGCTTCCGTGCCGCTCCGGAATGCCTGACGGCGCTGAAGCGATGAACCTCGTGCGGTTGCTGCAGAAACTACGCCGGCACGACGGTGCGCCTGCTGGCAACCCAAAGTTGCCCGCGGCAAGCCATGGCTCTGCGGGTCGCCGCATTCCGATTGCCGATGGCGGCGATTCAGCGGCGAATTCCTGCGAGGCAAGGCCGCTGTTTATTCTGCTGGCCCCGCCTCATGGCGAGATGCCGCAGCTTATGCAAGAGGCGCTCCGCTGGAACGTTTATTCGGTTCTACCGGAGCCGCTGAACGTCAACGAGTTGCTCGACACCATGGCGCGGGCTTTGCGGCGTTTTTACGACAACCGCTGGCCGCTTTAAGAGAGTTTTATCGAGCCGATGGCGGCTCGATTGATCCATACAAGGGTTTATTTTCAAGGAGTCTGCATTATGGCAGTCAATGTTCGTCCGCTCGGAGACAAAATCCTGCTCAAGCGCACCGAGGCTGATGCCGTCACCAAGAGCGGCATTGTGCTTCCTGAAACCGCCAAAGAAAAGCCCAAGCGCGGCAAAGTGCTGGCCGTGGGCGATGGCAAACTGCTCGACAACGGCGAGCGGGCATCGTTTCAGGTTAAAAAAGGCGATGAGATCATTTTCGCCAGCTATGCCGGCACCGAAATCAAGGTGGATGGCGAAGAGTTGCTCATCCTGAGCGAAGATGAAGTGCTCGCCGTTTTGGAATAACGCTCGCTCCCGCCGCAGCGCCTCACGGCGGCGTGTTGGATGCAAGCATGAACAGTCAGTAAGGTAACTTTTTTGGAGAACTATCATGGCCGCAAAAATGATTGAATTTGATACCGAAGCGCGCGAAGCCATTCGCCGCGGCGTCAAAACCCTCGCCCAGGCGGTGAAGGTAACCCTCGGCCCGTCGGGTCGCAATGTTGTCATCGAAAAATCCTTCGGCAGCCCCACCGTCACCAAAGACGGCGTAACCGTCGCCAAGGAAATTGAGCTTGAGCACCCCTTTGAAAACCTCGGCGCTCAGCTTGTAAAAGAAGTCGCCAGCAAAACCAGTACGGTCGCCGGCGACGGCACCACCACGGCCACGGTATATGCCGAGGCTATTTATGATGAAGGCCTACGCAACGTAACCGCCGGCGCCAACCCCACGCTACTCAAGCGCGGCATTGAAAAGGCGGTTGAGGCGGTGGTTGGGTACCTTAAGCACATTTCCAACAAGGTTGAAAACTCCAAGCAAATCGCCCAGGTCGGCGCCAGCTCGGCCAACCAGGATGCACAAATCGGCCAGATGATTGCCGACGCCATGGATAAAGTAGGCAAAGACGGAGTCATCACCGTGGAAGAAGGCAAAGGCCTCGACACCACGGTAGACCTCGTTGAAGGCTTGCAGTTCGACAAGGGCTACATCAGCCCGCACTTTGCCGACCCGCAAACCATGGAGGCCACCTTCGAAGACGCCTACATCCTCATTCATGAGAAAAAAATCAGCTCTATCAAAGAACTTCTGCCGATCTTGGGCAAGGTTGCCGAGGCCGGCAAGGCTCTCCTGCTGATTGCCGAGGATATTGAAGGCGAAGCATTGGCCACGCTGGTGGTTAATAAGCTGCGCGGCACCCTGAAAGTTGTGGCTGTTAAGGCTCCGGGCTTTGGCGATCGTCGCAAGTCCATGCTGGAAGACATCGCGATTGTTACCGGCGGCCGGGCCATTTTTGAAGAACTCGGCATCTCGCTCGAATCACTGGAGCTTAAAGACCTCGGCCGGGCCAAGAAGGTTCAGGTTGAAAAAGAAGCCACGACCATCATTGAAGGCGCTGGCAAGAGCGATCAGATCAAGGGTCGCATCGAGCAGATCAAGAACGAAATTGATCGCACCACCAGCGAGTATGACCGTGAGAAACTTCAGGAGCGGCTCGCCAAGCTTGCCGGCGGCGTAGCCCTGATCAAGGTTGGCGCCCCCACCGAAGCCGCCATGAAAGAAAAGAAAGCCCGCGTTGAAGATGCTCTTCACGCCTGCCGCGCTGCGGTGGAAGAGGGCATTCTCCCCGGCGGCGGCGTCAGCGTGCTGCGGGCGATCCCGGCGATTGACAAGCTCAAGCTGGACGGCGACGAAAAGATCGGCGCTGACATCGTCAAGCGAGCGTTGTACGCTCCCATCAAGCAGATTTCGGAGAACGCCGGTGTGGACGGCAGCATTGTCGCCCAGAAGGTTCTTGAAAGCAAAGAAACCAACTTCGGTTTCAATGCCCTCACGCACGAATATGGCGACATGCTCAAGATGGGCGTGATTGTGCCGACCAAGGTTGAACGCTCCGCTTTG